>CAZSIG010000545.1:0-3183 GCA_964606195.1 uncultured Anaerolineales bacterium | reverse complement strand
GCGCGTCACAGTGAATGGCGCGGTGAACGTCGCGGTATAGGTATCCATGCCGCCGGAACGCGGCGCGGTGTGATAGGCGTAATCATTATCCACCGTATGCGTGACGGTGTCCCAGTACACGGCGGTATCGGCGGCAGAGGTGCCGCCGGAGATCGTCCAGGTGATGACCGCGCCGGAGTTTGCAGGGACGACCGCGGGATACCCCGTGACCACGACGCGCTTCGGCACAACCGGCGTCTCGCTCAGAATGACCTCCTTCAGCCAGATGTAATCACCGTTCTGCCATTCAGGCACTTGCAGGTTTTGCACGTATGATTTACGCATCAACGGCGCGCCTGTGTAGTAATAGAGCGGCACCGCCACCGCGTCGGTCACGACAATCGTGGTTTCGGCTTGGTGATAAAGCGCCAGCCGCTCGGACTGCGTGATCGTCGATCGCGCCGCATCGAGCCAATTATCCACGACAGGATTATTGTACCGCGTCCCGCTTCGATCGCTTGAACTGTGAAACATCGGGTAGAGAAAATTGTCCGGATTAGGCGAATCCATGAGCCAGCCCATGCGGTAGAACGGAAACTCGCCATTGCTGACACGGTTGTAGTAATCGCTATAATTCGCGCTGCTAACGGTGACGCTCGCCCCAATTCCTGTTCCCCCGATGTCGCGCAAACTCGCGGCGACCGTCTCCGCGATGGTTTGATGGGTAGCATCAGTCGCGAACCATAATTCTACCGTCAAATCGCCGCCCGCGCCGTCGTCGAGCACGCCGTCGTCATCAGTATCGCTCCAACCCGCTTGTGACAATTGATCGAGCGCGGCGGTGGGCGCGTAAGAGAGTTCTATGTCGCGATTGTCGTAACCCGCCAGCGGCGGTGCGATGGCGTTGGCGATCTGCGGCGGATTATTCGCGAACATATCCAGATTCACAATCGCCGCTTTGTCTATCGCCTGCGCGATGCCGCGCCGCACGAGGGGATCATCGAAGGGGGGCTGCGCGGTGTTAAACCCGTAGTAGTAGATCGTGCCCTGTGTGGTGGTGATCGCTTCGGGCTGCCGCTGCACTGTGCCCCACGCGGTATTCGGCACTTGTGATACTTCCAACTCTCCGGCGCGAAACGCGGCGTAGCTCTCCGCGCTGTCGGCGAAGATGATGAACGCCGTACTACTCAGCGCGGGCGCGCCGCCGTAGTAACTCTCGTTCGCCGTCAACACCACGCGCTCCCCCGGCAGCCAGCTTAGAAACTCGAAGGGCCCCGCCCCGACCGGCGCGGCGGCGATGGTATTGATAGTCTCCGACGGCACCGCGCTGAATTCGGGATAGGGCAACATGCTGGGAAACGCCGCGTAGGGGTATTGCAGCGTCACTTGCAGCGTTCGGTCGTTCAGAGCCACCACATCGCTGATGATTTTCATCCTATACGCGGCGGTAGTGTTTTCCTGCGGCGTCCGTCTCCAGGAATAGACGAAATCGCGCGCGGTCACGGGACGCCCATTGTGAAAAAGGGCATCTGTCCGCAGATTAAAAATCCAGGTCTGGGCATCGGCGGTCTCCCACGAGGTCGCCAGCGCGGGCTCGATATTGAGTTCCGCGTCCCACCGCGCCAAACCCTCGAAAACATGATAAAGCACGTTCTGCGCCGCGCTGTCCCAGCCTTGCGCGAGCGGGTCGAGGCTGTCAGGTTCGGCATACAGCGGATAACGGAAGATGATATTGGCTGGCTCAACCGCGATGGTGGTAGTCAAGGTATCGTTGCTGACATCCATGTCGCCCGATAGCCGCGCGGTTATCGCCACCGCGTAACGCCCCACCGCGTTTGGCGTCCACGCCACGAAGCTCACCTCGCCGCCCTCCAAACTATCAAGCGTCACATTTTGCGTATCGTTGTAGACCGCCGCGCCCGCTAAACTGATCTTGCACTCGACCGCGACGTTCACCTCATCGCTCTGCCCGATGTTCCAGAGGCGCGCGCGGGGCGTGATCGGCGCGCCGATCGCGCTATCGGGCGCGGTGATAGCGCGCACCATCAAGTCGTGGAGCAGTAGATTCGCCGCATGGAGCGTGAACTCATCCGCGCCGATGTCTATCTGTGCCGCGCCGTCGGCGTCCCCATCGAAGGGGCGCGTATCACCCTCGAAATCGGTGAGCGTTGCGCCCGCGTTCGTCCCCGCGTCCACCAGCGGCGAGAGCATTTGTAGGTGGTAATCGCCATTCGCCGCGTCCACGAAGAGCGCATCGGTGGAGAGATTGCCCGCGCCTTGCCATACCTTGTCTTCAATATTGGAGAAGGTCACCGCGCAAACTTCATCAAGGCACTCCAAGTCCTTGCCCTCATTGCCCGCGATGATGCTGTTGATAATCGTGGTGGTCCGCGTCGAGCCTCCCTGATAAAATCCCGCGCCGCCACAAGGACCATCGGCGGTGCGATTGCCCGCGATGGTGACGTTCAGCAAATCAGTCGAACAGTCCCAAGCTCCCATTCCCCCCACCCCCTGCGTCGCGACGTTGTCCACGACGAGGCTATTGCGTAGGGCAAGCGCGGAGTTATTACAGCCGATACTGCTGCCCCATTGGGTGGCGGTATTATCGCGAATGATGCTGGCATCGATTCGCACGTCGCACATCTCATCGTTGCCGCTGTGAATCCCTATCCCCGCGCTATCTGTAGCGGTGTTCTCTGCGATGAGGCTGCGCGTGACGGTGACGACCGCGCCGTTATGCACCGCGATACCGCCGCCGCCCCACTGCGTGACGGCATTGTGACTGATGACGGAGTCCTCAATAGTGACTGCCGTCGCCGCGCCGCAGCAGGCATAGATGCCGCCGCCGCTGTCGTGGGCGTGGTTCTCAGTAATCGTGCAGTTGCGAATAATCGGCGCGGTTTCGTTGACCTCTATCCCACCGCCATCTTGCGTGTCCCCGCCGGTGATGGTGAAGCCGTCCAGCACCGCGCCGTCGCTGCCCGGCGCGAACTTCACCACCGAATCGCCCCATGTGCCAGCATTGCCGGGCGCGAGCACCGGATTTTCGATGGACTTGACCCACGCGATGCCGTCCGCCGACCACGCGTAGCCGATGCGCCCGTTGCTGGAGTACCACATCTCGTAATCGCCATCGTAGTAGACGAAGTGATTTCCCACGCTGTCTTCGTCCCACTGCCCAGAATCGGGCGTTAAAATCGGATT
>CAZSIG010000544.1:0-3186 GCA_964606195.1 uncultured Anaerolineales bacterium | reverse complement strand
TAGTTACCATGAGCGGTGCCACACCGCCAATGAACGAAAATCACCGCGCCGCGGTGGTGGCGGTATGGGGATACCGCCCTGGAGTCACGCATCCTAGAGGGCGCAATCCCCATTGCGCCTATTTTCGGAGTAGTAAGTAGTGGTGAAGGTGCGATGCACTTCGGAAGCGTGTTGCACCTTCACCGCTGACACACAAACTAGTTTCAAATAGGTCAACTCAGATTCGTGGGGTAACCGGTGGTGAGTGATAAGGGCGCGGGGCTTAAAATACCCGCGTAGGGCGGCTTTCTTAGCCGCCGTTCTTTATCAGCAAAAACGGCAGGTAAGAAACCTGCCCTACCCTACGAATCCGCGTAGAGCCTTTCAAATTTGCCTGTTTCCAATGCGCGGTAGCAACGGCACGATCTGTTTCTTGCGCGAGATCACCGTAGAGATAGTCAGCGAGTTGTGTTCGACAGTGTGATGTTGTATCGGCAACGCGGATTCGTTCAGCGCGGAGGTGACATCGTTCTCTCTGCCATAGAAGAGAAGCTCTGTCTCACCGCGTAGAATGTCTACGACGATGAAAATGAACGTTTCGTAGCCAGATTGTTTTCTGCTTTGCTGCATGAACTCTAATAGTTCATCGCGTCTCTCCAACAACTGTCGCTTATTTGTCGTTTCCAGGTAGGCGACTCCATAGAGCCGCCCGCCGATACGGAATTCCTTAAAATCGTTGGTTAGAATCTCCTCCGCGGTATGCTTGGAGATGACCATCGCGGCGTTGAATATATCCTGCGCGAACGCTTCGATGTCCAATTCCGCGATTTTCGCTAACTTCTCAGCAGCTTTCTTATCGCGCGAAGTGCTAGTGGGAGAGCGAAACATCACCGTATCGGTAACTATCGCCGCCAGCATCAGCCCGGCTAACGTGGGGGGGATTTCCACATTCGCTTCCTCGTACATTTTGGTCAAGATAGTACAAGTACAGCCCACCGGCTCGTTGCGGAACAGTACCGGTGTCATGGTTTGAATATCAGCTACGCGGTGATGATCGATTATCCCGATAACATCCGCTCGTTCCAGCCCCGCGATAGCCTGACTGCGCTCGTTATGATCGACCAACACGACGCGGTAGCGCACGGGATGCAACATATCAGTACGCGATAAGACACCGATTACGCGGTCGCTGTTGTCAAGCACTGGCAGAGAGAGCTGCTGAGTCAGCAATTGGCGTGTATCGTCCAATAGATCGCTGGGGTGAGTAGTAAGAACGTTTTTTTGCATGACATAGGAAACGGGAATACTGACGCTCAAGAGCCGCAGGGTGGGAAAAGTGCGGTGGGGCGACGAAATCACCGTAACATTGTAATCACGCGCTAATTGCAGTACATCCTGGCGCACGGTCATGCCGCCAGTCACGATTAGCGCCGCCGCGCCGTTCTGAATCGCGAATTTCTGCACATCGATACGGTCACTGACGATTAGTACCGCGTCGGGCTTAATCGTCCGTTCCAAAGTCTCAAAACTCATCGCGGCTACTTGTACGCGGTCGGGAATATGTCTGCCCTTCGCCTCGTATAATACGCGCGCGTTGAGTGCCGCGACGATGTTGGGGAGTTTCAGCGGCACCTGGTCAAGTATCTCCGGGTTTAAACCTTCCAATAGAATGTGCGAAAACTCGCTTATAGAGATCATGCCATGCAGATAGCCTTCGCCGTCTACGACCGGCATGGTACGAATGGAATTCAACCGCATAAGACGCCCCGCGTCCATCAGCGCCGCGTCGGGCGTGACGCTGACCAAGCCGTAGTTCATCGCGTCCTTGACGCGGGGATATATATCTTCTAAAAATATCGGCATCTCTATCTCCATACGTTCTAGCACGTAACGCGTCTCTTTCCAGGGATCGCCCTGTCGAACGGGGATCGCGGTTTCGCCATGAGCTTCCTGGTGTAGATGTGCGTACGCGATCGCGGAAGCGATGGAATCAGTGTCAGGATTTTTATGTCCTATAACATAAACGGGTGAAGCCATATTTTTCTCCTTTAGCAAACTTCCGAAGCTTTAACGAGCTTCGGAAGTCTGGTGTTTTTCGTGTTAGCAATTCGTACCAGTAGTTACACGGATTCAAAAAGATTTACCGCCGAGGACGCGGAGAGCGCAGAGTTTTCTGGATAGGTTTTTGTCGCGCCGCGAATATGACTTTTAGTGAATAGAGTTGTTCCCTAATAAGCTATGCAGGAAATAGGACGCGGATTTTCGCGGATTCACGCGGATAAATAGCTTAAATCCTGAAAATCCGCGTCCTGAAAAAGCGTTTAACTGTTTTGCGTAAGCCTTAGATTTGTAATGAATAAATCTGTTAGGACTTACGCAACTTCGGTGTATTTTTACCGCCGAGCACGCGGAGAACGCAGAGTTTTCTGGACAGGTTTTTATCGCGCCGCGAACATGAATTTTAATGAATATTTATGACCGTGTATGACAGGTAAAAAAATCTTTCACAATACTCTCCGCGTTCTTTGCGCTCTCTGCGGTGAATTATAGTGCGGTTTTGCGTAAGTCCTATCTGTGAAATTCGCGTTATCTGTGTTCTATTTCGAGATGTAGGCGCAGGTTTTAGCCCGCGCTCTCCTCCAGCACGGAGTTTTTGTTAAACTCGTTCATCGCGGCGTCAATTCCTTCGATCAAAAATTTCTCTACCGCCGCGGTGACCAATTCGTGTACGTCGGCGAAAAGCTCGCGCTCTGTGCTAGTAAAATCTTCCAGCACGTATTCGTGCGGCTCTTTTCTGCCCGGCGGTCTGCCGATGCCGACGCGCAATCGCGCGAATTCCTGCGTTTGCAGCTCCGCGATGATGGAGCGCATTCCATTATGCCCCCCCGCGCCGCCAGAGGGACGGAGCCGAATCTTGCCCGGTGGGAGATCCAAGTCATCGTAAATTACCAATAAGTTCGCTATCGGAATCTCATAAGCAGCCAGCAGCTTCTTGACCGACTTGCCACTGAGGTTCATGAAGGTGCGCGGTTTGGCGATGATGACATTGCTATCCTTTATCTGCCCTGCCGCGACGCGAGCCTTGCCCTTTTTGTGATCGAATTTCAGATTATGAGATTTGGCTAAATGACTCACACAATGAAATCCGACGTTATGCCGATTATTTTGATATTCTGCGCCGGGGTTACCTAGTCCAACAATTAGAAA
>CAZSIG010000543.1:1329-3195 GCA_964606195.1 uncultured Anaerolineales bacterium | reverse complement strand
CAGCACAATTATTTCTACGCGGCGGTCGCCGCGCCGGATAAGGCGCGACCGGGGCGAACCATCACCTATAGCCTGGTCTACGAGAACCTGATGCCGGCGGCGGCGACCGATGTGTGGCTGACCGCCACGCTGCCGGCGGCGGTCAGCTATCAGGCGGCGAGCGCGCCCTACAGCCGCCGCGCGGGGCAGCGCTACGGGTGGGACATCGGCGACGTTCCTTCCAAAACGGGGGACGCGCTCATCATCACCGGCGCGATCGCCGCGGATTACGCGGGCGAACTGACGCTCGCGCTCGATTACCGCGTCGCGGGCGATGTGCGCAGCGCGACTCCCGCGGCGACGACCATCCCCGCCTGGACCGCGCTGATATACATGGCGGGGGATAACAACCTCGACGCGGGGTTCGAGTGGGATTTCCACAAGCTGGAGACGGTGGCGGACAACCTCAACCTGAACATCATCGTCCTGCGCGACCGCGCCGGCGCGGGGGACACGGTGGTGTACGAGATCTGCCACGACACCCTCAGCACCACCATCGCCTCGCGGTCGCTCGCCACCGATACGCTGACGCGCCCCTGGCGAGATGATTGGGCGGATGGCGAGTTGGACATGGGGGATGGGGCTAACCTGCGCGACTTCATCCTGTGGGGCGCGGAGCAGTACCCGGCGCAGCACTACCTCCTCTCCATCTTCGATCACGGCGCGGGCTGGGCGCCCGAGACGCCGGGCGCGGGAGATGTGGCAACAGCGGCAATACAGGGTCACAGCCCCGGCTGGATGGCGGACGCGCCCGGCTTGGCGCGCGACGAGACCGACGAGGGGTATCTGAGCAATCAGGAGCTGCGCGCCGCGCTGGCAGCGGCGACGGCGACCGTGGGGAAATTGGACCTCATCTTCTTCGACGCCTGCCTGATGGGGATGTTGGAGAACGCCTACGCGGTGCGCGACTACGGCGCATATCTGGTCGCCTCCGAGGATATCGCCTACGATTTGGGGCTGTACGAGCGCTACCTGCGGCAGGTGGATGCCGCCACTACCCCCGCGCTGTTGGCGACGCATATCGTCTCCGAGTATACGCAGTCGTTATATTCATGGCAGGTATACGGACCCGACCGCGATAATATCTACGCGGGGGCGGTGGCGGCGTTCGACCTGAGTCAGGTGGGCGCAGTAGTCACGGCGGTGCACGATCTGGCGACGACCCTACAGATGTCGGTGACGAACTCCGCGGCGCGTGAAAAGATACGCGCCGCATATCTGCACGCGCAGAAGTTCGACTACGACAGCGACCGAGAGCTGCGCGGCGACATTGAGGGCTTCGTGGATCTATACGATTTGGCGGATGAATTAGCGGCGCAAGAGATCGGCGCGGAGATCACCGCCCAAGCGCGCGCGGTGCGCGACCTGCTGGAGGTGGGCGCCGGCTTGATCATCACCGCGGGGCGCGTCAGCGACGCGGAATATAACCTGGACGACGCGCATGGCTTGTCGATCTACTTCCCGCTGGGCGAGGAGGCTTACGTCTCTAATCCCGCCGTAGAATGTGCGCCGCAGCCGCCGAACATCTGCGAGTACGACGTGCGCGTGGGGTGTGTGAAACTGCGCGACCTCTACACGAACACCCAACTGCTCTTCGCCGCCGATACCGCCTGGGACGAATTGGTGCATAGCTTCGTGACAGAGCATTATTGCAAACCGCAAAGCCCCGCGCCGCGCGGGTTGAAGACGATTGCCAGAAAGAAGTGGCGCGCGGGCGAATTCCTCGAACCGCGTCCGGTTATCGAGTATCCCGCCCTGAGCGCGGGCGGGGTCGGCGCGCTGATCGTTTTGGTGTTGTGCGCCTTGCGCTGGCGCCGCGGGGAGGAA
>CAZSIG010000543.1:0-1229 GCA_964606195.1 uncultured Anaerolineales bacterium | reverse complement strand
GGCGAATATGCGGACGCGGCGCGGTATCTGTATGCCCATTCCATCGAGATATACTCGACCGCGAATCACGAGCACGCGCTAACCCTGGTCGATGACCTGCTGGAACAAGACATACCCCCAGAGCCGGAACTGATGGCGGAGGTGTTCAAAGCGGAGTTGATCTTCAATCATAACAACGCCCGCCGCGTCGAGGCGCGCAACATCTGCGAGCGCGTGCTGCACGATGATATGGCGACGCCGGAGCTGCAGGCGCGAGCATGTCTGCGCTTGGGCACCATCGCCGCCATTGAACACGATTTCGCCACCGCGGAGCGCCATCTGAATGAGTGCGCGGATATGTTCAAGCAACAGGCGAATTTGCCCCATCTGGCAGCCGCGCTGAATAATCTGGGCGTGCTCTACCGATTCAAGAAAGAATACGAGAAGGGACTAAAGACATTCACAGATCGCGGAATCAAAGCCAAACAACTCCTGCCAACCTCGCGAGTCAGAAACACTATTTTATTGAAAGCGGCTTGGTTCTGCGGTGTAATATACGACGAAGGGCACAACGATTTGGATGGCGCGGTCGAACACTTTTCAGAGGCATTAGACGCGGCGCGGCAGTTAGAGAGCCACAGTGACGAGGCTAGAGTGCTGAACAGTCTAGCGGTAGTCGAACGCAAACGAAAAAACCTGACGGCAGCAGAGGAATATGCCCGACAATCTGTGAAGATCGCTACGGACATCAACTTTCGCGATTACATCATCGACGCGAATATAACCTTGAGTCACATCTATGTGGATTGGGGAAGAGCGGAGCAGACAGAGGATAAGCTCGACAAAGCCCTCGCGCATTATTGGACTGCCTACGAAGCCGCGGAGGGGGATCTCAAATATCCCTATCGTTTTGTGGAGGCTCAAGAGGTACTAACTTACATCGTGGCTTTCAAAACCTCGTCAGGGCGCGGGGATAGAGAGGCCAGAAAGGCTAAGGCTGAATTGGAGAGAATAAGTCGGGCGATAGCCGAGATGGACACCGCGCCGTCGGAGGAACCTCAGCCGAAACCGCGAGACGGCAGCGAGCGCGCCAAAGGACCACGCGCCGATTTGGAAACCCACATTCGCGACGCCTATGCCATCTTGAAAGCTTATGAAAATATGCGCCTAGATAGCAATGTGCCTGAAGAGAAGCGGCGCGCCGAGCGTAGAATTGAAGAGCGGTGGCAGTATATTAAAGATAAACTCGC
>CAZSIG010000542.1:0-3197 GCA_964606195.1 uncultured Anaerolineales bacterium | reverse complement strand
AAAGCCCTAGATTACACCACCTTGATTACTACCATCGTCATATCGTCGTGCTGCTCCGCGCCGTTGACGAAGGAGCGCACATCTTGTAATACCCACTCGATCACCGCGGGCGCGGATGCGGCGCGCGATACCTTTGCAATACGCGCCAGCAAGCGCTCGAAGCCGTATATCTCCGCCCGCGCGTTCATCGCCTCCACTATGCCGTCGCTACAGAAAATGAACATATCGTCAGAGGCGAAGCGCAGCCGTCGTTCTCGATAGCTCGCCTCAGAGACCATCCCCAATGGCAGCCCGAATACATCTACAAAATTGCAATCGTCCCCGCGCAGTAGTATCGGCGCAATGAACCCCGCGTTCGCGGTATGCACGACGTTGCCGCGCGGCTCGAATACGGAGATGCAGCAGGCGGAATTGAGATGACTGCGTTGCCCGTGCGGCGTTAAGACCTCATTCACTCGCGAGAGCAACGCGCCCGGGGCGGTGTTTTTCAACATCAGGGCATCCAACGTCCCCGTGCTCACCGCCATCATCAGCGCGGCAGGCATCCCCTTGCCCGAAACATCACCGACCGCCAAGCCGAATTTTCCCTCGTCAAGATGATAATATTGGAAGAAATCACCGCCGACGTTCTTCGCGGGAAGCGAATACCCCGCGACCTCGAACGGCGGCACTTCGGGCGCGGCGTCGGGGAGCAGGCTCATCTGCGTATCGCGAGCGATCTCCATCTCGCGCTCGATCTGCTTGATTTCCAGTTCGTATAATCGCGCATTCTCCACCGCGATTGCCACTTGTGTCGCGAAGGCGTTTACCAAAGGCAAGTCCGATTCGCTGTACATATTCGGCGTGTATCCCTTGATGCTTAGCATCCCCGCGACCTGCCCCTTCGCCCGCAGCGGCATTCCGATCCATGATCTGGTCGGCTCATCTGGTGATAAGACCCACCTATCATCGATCTCGGTGTCACTCACAATTAACGGTTCGCCCTTGCCCATCACGTGGCTGAAGGTGAAATATTTGTCCACAGATAACCCTTCATCCGATTGTTTGTCATGTTCGGGGGCGCGGCGCGCTCTAGCATATAGCTTATCTCCCTCGCACCACAAAACCGTAGCGCCGTCGTAAGACAACACCTGATGCAACTCATCGAGAATACGTAACAGAACTTCATCTAAATCGAGGGTACTGCCGACCACGTTCGAGACTTTGCGCAGCGTATCAGCCAATTGCCGCGCCTGCTGTTCCTTTTCGTAAGCCTGCGCGTTCACGATCGCGCTGGCGATCTGCGCGGTGACGATGCGACACAGATCCAAATCTTCGGCTGACCAGTAGCGTTGTTTCTGGATCATATCTAAGCCGATGGAGCCGATGACGTTGTCCTGCGCGACCAACGGGGCGATCAGGATGGAGTGAATACCCATCTGCAATAGAATGTCGCGCGCTGTTCCCATACGTGTATCGTTCTCCAGATCGTCAATCGCGACGGGCTGTTTCGTCCTTATTAACTCTTGCACCGCGGGGTAATTCAGTTGCAGGTCTATTCCCAGCGCGCCGGTGTCCGGATACTCCGCGACAACTTTTCCCCATGCCTTCGCCTCGTCGAACAGCACGATTCCGCTGTGGTCTACTCCGAAAAGGGGAGTCAATTCCGCGGTGGTTATCCGCAGCACGGCTTCCAACTCTAAGCTCACCGATATTGCCGAGAATAGCTGCTGTGCTTGTGCGAGTGCCGTAGCGCGGCGTTTCTGCGCTTCGTACAAGCGCGCGTTATCGACCGCGACCGCTATCTGATGGGCGAAAGGGAGTAGGATATCCAGGTCCGTTTTATTATAGCGATAGGGCGCTTGATGCCCCGCGCTGATAACTCCGACAACCTGATCGCGCGCGATCAACGGCGCGGCGATTAGCGAACGCGGGGGAATTTGCTCCCCGCGCATCATGGGAATGTACTCTTCGGGCATTTTGTGCAGGTCTTTTACGAGTACTGGGTGTTTGTCCTCTAATAACTCTTTGGTGATTGAATCGGGGGTAATGGGGAAGCTATATCCTAGCAACATTCTATCGGTATGGGCGCGTACTTTGAGCTGTTCTCGCTCCACCAACATGACGCTGCTATTGGTAAAATCGAGCACCGCGTCCAGTTGTTCCAAGACCATCTCTAGCACCAATTCTATATCCAGCGTGGAATTGACGATTTCGGTCACGGTATCCAACGCGGCATCTAGGAACCGGAATTTCACGATCGCCAAGCCCACCGTCGCGGTGAATATCGTCGAGGAGATGATCCACAACCATTGTTCGTTAAAGCCCAATACCTTACTCAAAGACGATTTCAAGATCAGAAAAGAGAAGTAGGAGCTGAACCCGAACAACAGCAGCCATATCGGTTTACGGTGCTGGCGCGGCGCGCTTTGGTAACTATCCCACAAAATTAGCAGGATTAAAGAGATCGCGATGGCGTACATCAACCCAATCCAGACGCCAAATCCCTCGCCCATCGAAACTACATACTTCCATGTGTCAAGTCGCGTCAACTCTAAATCTTCGAAGAGCGCCACAAACGAGGTGAAGCCGACCAGTGTGATATAGATGGCTAGTACTTGCCAGCGTCCCCAGTTTATCCACCGCGCGGGGGTGAGCAACGCGCCACGCTCTTTTTGTATATGCCACATGTAGAATAACGTAGCCCCAATCGCGCCGAATGCCAACAGTCCCCAGATTGCCAGGTTCACATCACCGGCGAAGGCGTTCTCTATCAAGGAGATTGACATCATCACGATCAATGTGCCGACTATTATGGTATTTACGACGCGGCGTTTGGGCAATTGACGCGGGCGCAGGACTACAGTAACGATGATATAGAGCACAAAGAGAATCAGGGGACCTGATAAAAAATCTCTAATATGCTCTGTGGCAATGATGATTAGCGACACCGCGTCGAAGATGATTACGCCCAACAATACCCCGCGTTTGAAAGTCTCCAGCGACATTCGCTTGCGTTTCGGATAGGAGAGCGCGAAATGTATCGCCGCGGCGATTATCAGTGTTTCGACAAATAACCGTCCATAAGCCGCGATATAAGCTATAGTAGTGCTTTGCAGCCCCCTGCCAATGAAGGTCAATATAATCACCGTGTGCGCTTCGATGAGGATAAAGGCGAATAGTTGATTGACGCGGCGACGCGGTGCCAGCAAGAAAAT
>CAZSIG010000541.1:0-3203 GCA_964606195.1 uncultured Anaerolineales bacterium | reverse complement strand
AATGAGCTGGCGCGGAGCTTGATGGAGACGGTGGAGCAGTATGAGTTGTGAGGCGTGAAACGTGAAACGTAATTACTTGTATGATTATAGGGATTTTGCAAGCACGGTTTTCCCCCTCACCCTAACCCTCTCCCCGGTGGGGAGAGGGAATAAGTCTCCCTTCTCCCTTACAGGGAGAGGGTCC
The DNA here is from genome assembly GCA_964606195.1 of uncultured Anaerolineales bacterium. Classification (GTDB taxonomy): domain Bacteria; phylum Chloroflexota; class Anaerolineae; order CAZSIG01; family CAZSIG01; genus CAZSIG01. The sequence goes on along the minus strand of CAZSIG010000541.1, from coordinate 3,019 downwards.
GGGGGCATATGCGTCAACTTAATTTTAGGGCGATGTAAATTTCAGGCGCGGCGGCGCGTTATCAGCTCGCTCCTAGCCCCCGTCTCGGGGGCGGCTATGCGCAAAGCATCGCCCTATTCCCAAACGCCCCCGCGGACGGGGGCTTAGAGCACAGATATAGCCGCGAGCTGCGCTTAAGTTGACGCATATGGGGGCCGGGGGGAGGGTAGAATGTATAGGGCTTACGCAAGTACGTGTAAAATATTTACCACGGTGTAACCGAGAACGCGGAGATGATTCTGTGTGCTCCGTGTCTCTGTGATAAAATGACTTTTTTGTGTAAGTCCTAACACTACAACGAGACTTCGCGATAAGATGTCATTCTGAGCGACCACCGGGAGCAAAGAATCTCGTTTCAGGAAGTAATAATCCGGGGTAGCGCGAGCGCGAGATTCTTCGTCGCTGCGCTCCTCAGAATGACATGGAGTTTAGAAAATCTCGTTGTAGTCTTATGAACTTTGTTATTTTGATACTTCGCGGTAAAATTCATTATCGTCAGGGATGGCGATGAGCGAGGAGGTTATTATGTCAATCAGTGCTAGTGTACGCGAAACATTGTTGAAAAATTTTCGCGCCGAGTTACAGGAGCACATTCAGACCATCACCGATGGATTGTTGGCGGTGGAGCAGAAGGAAGTGCCGGAGGAAGAGCGCGCCGAGTTGCTGGAGAGCACCTTTCGGGCGGCGCACAGCCTTAAGGGGGCGGCGCGGGCGGTAGGGGTAACGACGGTCGAGCAGCTCGCGCACGCGCTGGAGGATGTGATGGATGGACTGCGGCGCGGGACGATAGAGGAACAGGCAGACCTGTTTACGGCATGTTACGCGGGTTTAGATGCGATTCAGGCGGTGCAGGCGTCGTATGAAGCAGGAGAAGATACACCGCCGCTGGAAGCGTTACAGGCTTTGGGACGGCTGGCAGAGTGGGGAAAGAAAGAGAATACCGCGCTGTCTGCGAAACAGGATACTGGCGAGGCACAACCTGAGCCTAAAGTTGAACCGCGCAATCCCGCCGCGGTAGAGAATAAAGAGCCTCCCGCGGCGGAACAGCCCGCCGCGCCAGAGCCAGAACCTGAGCCTGAGCGATCGGCGGTGATAGATAGGGCGACCAGCGGTGATGAGACGATACGCGTCAACGTGAGCAAACTGGACGCGCTGATGGCGCAGTTGAGCGAACTGCTAGTGACCAAGATTCGCGCCGAGCAGCGGTTGACGCAGATACGCGATGTCCAAGAGGTGATGACGGATTGGCAGAAGGAATGGTTCAGCGCCCGCAGCGCGTACAGCCGATGGCAGCGGGAATTGGAACAGACAATGCGGGACTCCGACAACGGACACGCGGCGCGGCGGCAAGACGCGGAGGAGGTGCTCGATTTTGTAGGGTACAGCCAGGCGCGATTGCAAGAGGTGAACGGGCTGATCAACACCCTAACGCGGCAATATGCCGATGACACGATGCACATGGCGCTGGCGATCGACGCGCTGGAAGAGGAGATCAAGCGCACGCGTATGTTGCCGCTGAGCACGATTACCGGGCCGTTCAGCCGCATGGTGCGCGACCTGGCGCAAGAGGCGGGCAAGGACGCGATACTCCGTATTGAGGGTGGTGACACCGAACTGGATAAGCACGTGCTGGAGCAGATCAAGGATCCGCTGGTGCATCTATTGCGCAACGCCGTAGATCATGGGTTAGAAGATTCGGAGCAGCGCGCGGCGGCAGGCAAACCGCGCCGCGGTACCATCACACTAACGGCGGAGCAAGTGGGTAAAGATGTGCTCATTGCCGTCACCGACGACGGCGCGGGATTGAATTTAGAGGCGATTCGCGACGCGGCGGTGCGGCGCGGGCGCGCGGCGCAGAATATGAGCGAGACGGAACTGAAGGAGTTGATTTTCAGTCCGGGTATCTCGACCAGCGCGATCATCACCGACATATCGGGGCGCGGCGTGGGCTTGGATGTGGTGCGGCGCAACGTGGAGGCACTGCATGGGCGCATCGACCTGAATTCCACGCCGGGGAAGGGGACGACCTTCGCCTTGACCCTGCCACTGGCGCTGACTAGCTCGCGCGGTTTGATGGTCCAGGTAGCGAATGAGCAGTATGCGGTGCCGTTGAGCGCGGTGGAACGAATCTTGCAGGTGCAGCCAGAGCAGATTACCACGTTGGAGGGACGCGATACCGTGCGTTACAATGGGCGCCCGCTGACGCTGTTTCGCCTCAGTGATGTGCTAGAGTTACCGCGCCGTCAGGTGCAGCGGGGTGACGGGCGCATTCCGGTGTTGGTGCTCGCCTCCGCGGAGCGGCGCATGGGTTTTGTGGTGGATGAGTTGGTCGAAGAGCAAGAGGTGGTGGTCAAGGGATTGGGAAAGCAGTTATCTCGCGTGGGCGGCATCACCGGCGCGACGGTGATGGGCAGTGGTGAGGTGGTGCTGATTCTGAACGTCGCGGATTTGATCAAGATGGCGGTGCGCGGCGGGCGGCGCTCGGTGCTGACTGCGCAGGCGGAACAGCCCAGCGCGCGCTCGATGGGCAAGCGGCAGCGCGTGTTGGTGGTGGACGATTCGATCACGACGCGAACGCTGGAGAAGAACATTCTCGAAGCGGCGGGCTACGCGGTGGACTTGGCAACCGACGGGCAGGAGGCGTGGGAGGCACTTATGGCAGGAGAGGTGCCGGACTTGATTGTGTCGGACATCGCGATGCCGCGCATCGGAGGCTTCGAGTTGACGCGGCGAATCAAGAACGAGACGCGGACGGAGGAGGTGCCGGTGATTCTGGTCACTTCGTTGGACTCCGCGGAGGATAAGGCACAGGGGATCGAGGTCGGTGCGGACGCGTATATCGTGAAGGGGCAGTTCGATCAAACTAACTTGTTGGAGACAATTGATCAGTTGGTCTGAAACGTGAAACGTAATGCGTGAAACGTAATTAGGAGAACTTTATGAATAAAAAAACTAAGCATGTGCTCGTGGTGGAGGACAG
>CAZSIG010000540.1:0-3211 GCA_964606195.1 uncultured Anaerolineales bacterium | reverse complement strand
CATTCAACGGCATTCAACGGCTCATTTGCGCGGCATATCGCGGCTCGCCAACACATTCACCTCCGTATCCACCACATTCGCCAGAACCACCTGTTCCATCTGCACCGGCGCCTCCAATTCCACCTTCCGCAGTTCTGCCAGCAAATCGAAGATGCGCGGTTTCGGGATCGGCGCGGAGGTATAAACCGGCACCAGCGCGTGCAGCCCGTTCTTCACCCGCACCGTGCTAGTCACCATGCGCCGCGGATCGGTCAGCTCCTTCTCCGCGTAGTCAACCCCGCGCTTGCAAGTATTCCCCTCCACATTGATAACCGTATCGCCCTCGTGCGTCACCTCCAGCGCGCACCCCACCGGACAGGTAATACAAATCAATTTCGTAATTTCTTCAGCCATGACTCTTTACTCCTTACTCTTTACTTCTCCACCACCCGCACCAGTAACTCATCCACCTTCTCCACCGCGTCGAACGCCTCCTGCGGGATTTTCAGCGTGACCATCTCGCCGGGGCGGACGTAGCGCTCGGTCTTCTTCGCGATGACCTCTTCACCATGCACCAACTGAATCGCGACGCGCTGCTCGATGGGGCGCGTCACCCGCATCTGCAGCCGCTGTTCTCGCTGCGCCAGCGCGTCCTTGCGTAATACGTGCGGCACCACGTGATGGATATTATCATCCGTATTCAACAGCACCTCGCGGCTCTTGCGCTGCCGCTCCGCGAGGGCGAACTCCGCCGCGCCGCGCCCCGCCGCGTAACCCGCCTCCGTCACCCAATCGACCAGATCGTAGACATGCACCACGTTGCCCGCCGCGAAGATGCCGGGAATGCTCGTCTCCATATCCTCGTTGACGTAGGGCCCGCCGGTCAGCGGGTCAATCGCCACGCCCGCCTGCCGCGACAGCTCATTTTCGGGAATCAGCCCCACCGATAGCAGTAGCGTATCGCAGGGGATAATCTCCTCCGTGCCCGGTACCGGCTGCCACTTCTCATCGACCTGCACCGCCTCAATCGCCTCGACGCGGTCGCTGCCGATGATGCGGCTGACCGTGTGGCGCAGTTGCAGCGGAATATCGAAATCGAGCAGACATTGCACGTAGTTGCGCGTCAAGCCGGTCAAGAAGGGCATAATCTCCAACACCCGCTCCACCTTCGCGCCCTCAAATGTGAGCCGCCGCGCCATAATCATGCCGATGTCGCCCGAACCGAGAATGACGAAATTCTTGCCCGGCATATACCCCTCGATATTCACGAACCGCTGCGCCGTCCCCGCGCTGTAGACCCCCGCGGGGCGCGTGCCCGGAATCCGAATCTGCGCCCGCGTGCGTTCGCGACACCCCATCGCCAACACGATCGCCCGCGCCGCGATTTCCTGTACCCCGTGCCAGCGGCTCGTCACGAACAGATGCCGCAGCGGAGTAATCTCCAACACCATCGCGTCGAGCAGCGTGTCCACGCCCACCGCCAACGCCTCGTTGACGAATTTCTGCGCGTACATCGGCCCCGGTAAATCTTCCTCGAAAATCTCCACGCCGAAACCATTGTGAATACACTGCAACAGAATCCCACCCATCTCGGTGGCGCGCTCGATGATGAGCACATCACTCGCGCCGTTGCGCCGCGCCGCGATCGCCGCCGCCAAACCGCCGGGTCCGCTGCCAATGACCACTACATCGTATTTTCGCTTCAATGCCATTATTCTCGCACCTCCTTCGTCCGCCGAATCAAGAATTCCGAACCGCGCCCTTTCTTAGTCACCTCCGTCATCGAAAGCCCCAATTCCTCGCAGAGAATCTCCGCGACGCGAGGCATATCGAAGCCGCCCTGACAGCGTCCCGTACCGCACCACGTGCGCCGCTTGATGGCGTCGTAATTGCGCGCCGGAATCGGCGCGTGAATCTCCGCGATGATTTCCCCCTCGGTCACATACTCGCACCGGCAGACGATGCGCCCGTAACGCGGGTCGCTCTGCACCAACACCGCGCGCTCCTCGTGGTTCATCTCGCGAAAACGGGGCCTGGCGGGGCGCAGCGGGTCCCAATCGCGCCGCACTTCTAGCTTCTCGCCCGCGTCTTCGAGTAAATCGACCACCCGCTGCGCGATGGCGGGCGATGAAGCCAAGCCCGGCGACTCGATGCCGCCCAAATTGACCAAGCCCTCGACCTCCTCCGCGATTTCGATGATGTAGTCGTGATGATAATCCACGCCCGGTGTGCGGCACGGCGCGTTGCCCGTCGCGCGCAGTCCGGCGAACTCCGCGATCACGTTTCGCAAATCAAGGTCGGGAATTAACTTCGTCGCGCCCCGCGCCACTTCGTCTAAGCCCTCACGCGTCACCGCGCGGTCTTCCTTGTCCTCGATGTAGCGCGAATTGGGGCCGACGATGGTGTTGCCGTGCGTCGTCGTCGTGACCAGAATGCCCTTGCTGTGTTTGCCGGGCACCGGAAACAGGATATTATGTATCCTGAACGCCGCGGGGTCGAAGATGTAGTATTCGCCGCGCCGCGGAGTAATGGTGAAATCGGGGCGCACGCCCGCCTTGTGCATCACCTCATCGGCATACAGCCCCGCGCTGTTAATCGCCCAGCGGCAGCCGAACTCACCGCGATTCGTCTTCACGCCGATGATGCGCTTGCCGTCCATGATGAAATCCTCGAACGCGGTCTCCAGCATCAGCGTCACGCCGTTCATCACCGCGTTCTCCGCCGCCGCCACCACCGCGCCGAAGCAGTCAATCATGCCGCTGGTTGAAGCCCAGAGCGCGCCACTCACCGCGGGCGTGACGTGCGGCTCGCGGCGGAGCATCTCCTCGCCGGAGATGATTTTCATGCCCGGCACACCGTTCTTGATGCCGTACTGGCGCAGTTCTTCCAAACCCGCCATCTCCTCTTCCCCGACGGCGACCACGTAGTCGCCGCGCCGGTCGAGGTGAATATCGAGTTCGCCCGCGACGGTGCGCCACATCTGGTTGCCCGCCACGTTCATCGCGGCTTTGAGCGACCCCGGCACCGGGTCGTAGCCCGCGTGGATTATCGCGGTGTTGGCAGCGGAAGTCCCCATACCGACATCAGATTCCTTCTCGATAAGCAAAATATCCAATTTGTAACGCGACAGGAAGCGGGCAATCATGCTGCCCACCACCCCCGCGCCGATGATAATTACGTCATATTTTTTGGTCATGTTAATCCTTTCTGGTTACGGTAGACGGTAGTCAGC
>CAZSIG010000539.1:0-3216 GCA_964606195.1 uncultured Anaerolineales bacterium | reverse complement strand
CGTGCTCTGCGGTAAAAATACACCGAAGTTGCGTAAGTCCTATCAGATTTCTTGAAACTTCGCGAAAGAATACAAGAAAGCGTATGAATATCGTGGGGTAAAGGTCAAGCTTTAGTCTAACATCATAGCCATCTATATGATAATATCTATATCGAAAGTTTTTCTTCCCTTTCTGTCGACAGCTTGGAGCCCCCCCTCCAAGCTGTCGGCGCGTTGGCGCGAATTATAATACTCCTCTAACACTTCTCTAATATCTTTCTAATGCTTCGCGAGTATAATAGTTTATGGAAATCGCGTGAAGGCATTATTTTCATTTGGTCATCAAAATCGATAAACACATCAGACGCTATTTTTGAAAGGGAATATAATCATGGCAAAAAGTGTAAGAGTTCCAGTAAAAGTGAAAGATAAAGATTTCTCAGAGAAATCTGACGAAGAAAAAGTAACAGAAGAACCGCGCAACGATGAAGCAAAAATGCTCGCTTCTGAAGAGGAGGCGGTTACAGAGGCAAACGCGGCGGCAGAGGAAGTCGATGAACTAACCGCGACGCAGCAAGAGTTAGAACAATATAAGGACAAATACTTACGTTCGATGGCAGATATAGAGAATCTCCGTAAGGCGTGGGAACGACGCAGTGAGGAGCGCGTTAACGAAGAACGCAAGAGGCTGCTGCGCGAGATGTTACCTCTGGGCGACAATTTCGAACGCGCCATCACTTATGCACAAGATAATGACACAGTAAAATCAGGGTTAGAGTTATCTTATCAAGAATTTCTCCGAATTTTGGCCAGAGAGGGCGTAGAGCCGATAGAGGCTGAGGGGGAGGATTTTGACCCCAATCTACATGACGCAGTCGCGATTGTGCCCGCATCCGATGTGGAACCGGGCACGGTCATCGAGCAAATAGAACGCGGCTTTCTGTACAAGGGTGAATTATTGCGCCCCTCGCGAGTGATGGTTTCTCAGGAATAACCAAAGCTGGCAAATCTAATTACGCTAAAACTTCCGGACATCACAAAACGACCGGAAGTTTTTTGTATTTACACCGATTGACCAGTTGCCCGTCACTTCAGAAAATGACAGGCGGCTTACTCCACCGCATCGTACCTTGACTATTGAATATACTGAGTTGCCAAGACGTTGCTATAATGTTATAATTGTATTCAATTAGATGTCGAGCATTTGTGATAAGCACAACCGCGTCGCGTACCTGTCAAATGCTTTGAGGTATTCCTCGGACTGATATTAAGTCTACATATATTTGTGAATATATTCACCAGGAGCAATGGACTATGATTAGTCTAGGTGCACCGCGAAAGGCACAGAATATCCGAGTCATACAAAAGTGTGGTTTGGCGCGCTCTGTGCTTTTGTAATTTAAGTCAACTAGGAACATTTTTTGACATTCAAGGAGGAGAATATGGAACCAGCCCTGAAGATGGAAGAAATTACGAAATCTTTTCCTGGTATATTGGCGAACGACCATATAGACATAGAGCTTTACAAAGGAGAGATTCTCGCGCTGTTGGGTGAAAACGGCGCGGGTAAATCTACGTTGATGAATGTGCTCTATGGCTTGTATACACCAGATGAAGGCAAGATTTTCATCAATGGTCAGGAGGTGAATATTACCGGCCCCAACGATGCTATCGCCAAAGGCATCGGCATGGTACACCAGCATTTCATGCTTGTTCCGGTGATGACCGTCGCGGAGAACATCGTCATCGGTACTGAGACAGTCACCGCGGGGGTTAAGCTGAATATGCACACCGCGGAACAGCGCATCAGCGAATTGTCTGAGCAATATGGGTTGGAGATTGACCCTACCGCGCACATCAAAGATTTGCCCGTCGGCACTCAACAGCGCGTTGAAATCATTAAAGCTCTCTACCGCGAAGCTGATATCCTTATTTTGGATGAGCCGACCGCGGTGTTGACACCGCAGGAGGCGGAGGAACTGTTCGTCATTATGAAATCGCTCATCTCGCAGGGCAAATCTATCATTTTCATCACGCACAAGCTCAAAGAGGTGTTGGCGGTTGCCGACCGTATCACCGTGTTACGCGGCGGGCGCGTGGTGGGAACCGCTAGACCGGAAGAGTCGACGGAAAATTCGCTCGCGGCGATGATGGTGGGCCGCGAGGTACTGCTCACAGTAGATAAGAAGCCTGCTGAGCCGAAGGATGTAGTACTCAAGGTAGATGATTTGAAAGCGTTGGACGAACGCGGCGCGATGGCGTTAAACGGCGTTTCTCTGGAGGTGCACGCTGGAGAGGTGTTAGGGGTCGCGGGGGTGCAGGGGAATGGGCAAACGGAGTTAGTTGAGGTGTTGACCGGCTTACATCCCGCGTTCGACGGCATGGTAGTTATAAATGAAGAAGATGTTACAAATCACTCTCCGCGTGATATAACTGGGCGCCAGGTCTCGCACGTTCCTGAAGATCGCCATAAGCACGGCATGGTCGGTTCATATCCTGTGGCGGACAACTTAATTCTAAATATCTATTATCGGGAGCCTTTCGCGCGCGGGGTAGCGATGAATGAGATGGCTATCGAGGAAAACGCCAAAGACTTGGTGGTTGAGTACGATGTCCGTACTCCCTCTATTTTCACCGCGGGCGGCAGTCTATCAGGGGGAAATCAGCAGAAGATGGTCGTGGCGCGTGAATTCTCGCGTCCGACCAAATTGCTCATCGCTTCACAGCCTACGCGCGGTCTCGATGTTGGCTCTATTGAGTTCATTCACAGCCAAATCATCGCCCAACGCGACGCGGGTTGCGCGGTGTTGCTCGTCTCTGCGGAGTTGGACGAAATAATGTCTCTAGCTGATCGTATCGCGGTGATGTATCATGGTCAGGTCATTGCCACATTGCCCCGAGAGGAGGCGACGCGCGAGGGATTGGGCTTGCTCATGGCGGGGGTTAAGAACTAATACGGGTCAAATATCATGGAAGAGATACCGGTCTTGGAAAAAGAAGTAGAAAACATTACAAGAACTAATCACGCTTACTTCACCATTGAAGAGTTGGAAGAGATAAAGGAATATATCTTCCAGCAATTACCGCGCGTCCTCGAACAAGACCCGCGTTTCGTTACGTTTGTCGAGGGGATAGTCGCGGATAAGTTTCCGAAGCGTGACGAATTAGCGCGAATGCTGGATAAGATGGATGAGTTTCAGCGAGAACAGCAAGAGGGCTTCCGTCGCGTCGATCAAC
>CAZSIG010000538.1:0-3221 GCA_964606195.1 uncultured Anaerolineales bacterium | reverse complement strand
AGAGTATCATTTTGGCGAGGCGAAACATGAACATTGAGAAAAAGTCAACAATATCTCAGCATCTCATAACGCGATACCTGCCCCTCGCGCTAATCCTCATCGGTTTCGCGGTGCGCGTGGCTTACATCGGTGTCGATAGTCTGCACGAGGACGAAGCGGTGTACGCGTATTGGGCGCGGCTCATCGCATCGGGGCGCGACCCGCTGCTGCTCGATGTGCTCGTAGACAAGCCACCGATTTATTTATACCTCCTCGCCGCGGCGTTCAAATACATTGGCACAACGGAAGTGATAGCGCGGTTTGTGAATGTTCTCTTTAGCACAATCACTGTCGCGATTTGCTATGCGTTGGTACGCCGCATGTACGACGCCAACACCGCGCTGCTCGCCGCGCTGTTCATGGCACTGTCGCCGTTCAACATTCTCTTCGCGCCGACCCTCTTCACCGACCCGCTGTTAGTGCTTTTCGTTCTCGCCGCGCTGTGGGCAGTAGTGCTACGCCGCGATTTCGCTGCCGGATTGCTCATCGGTCTGGCGACCGCGACGAAACAACATGGCTGGCTATTTCTGCCGTTGGTTTTTGGAATGCAGTGGGCGCGAGATAAACTGCCCAGAGAAAAAGGGCGTAGCACGCTACGCCCCTACAGGTCTCGTTATATACAATACGTTTGGGTGCTCGCGGGGGTTGCGCTGGTGATGCTCCCGACGGTGTGGTGGGACGCGCAGCGGTGGGAACTGCGCCCTAGCTATTTCGAGCAGAGCGCGCGGACCTACGGCGGGCTACATTGGACAGATTTCGCGGAGTGGCGCGAGCGCGGGGCGGCCTGGCGAACGCTATTGAGTTATATCACCGCGTCGCGAATTATGAACTGGGGATTGGTAATCACGGTACCATTATGGCTGTGGCGACGCCGAACGAACGCGTATGACCTGATATGGCTATCTTTCGGTACGGGGCTGGTGGCATTTTACTTCTTTGGGCAATTTAGTACGTGGGACCGCTATCTACTGGGAATTGTGCCGATTGTGGCAATCATCACCGCGCGTGTGGTTTTGGCATTTCGCTTCGAGCATAGCCGCGCGGCTCACCCGTTAATCGCGACGGCAGTATTAGCCGCGTTATTGCTGCCCGGCACATTTCGCGCCGTGCGCCGCGACCTCCCCATCGGCAGCGATCATTGGGCATATCGCGGGCTGGATGTCACGGTGCATTACGTGCAAGAGAATGTCCCGCCCGGCGCGATTGTGTATCACAACCAACTTGGCTGGCATCTAGCGTATTACCTGTTCGACGCGGACTACGACCTGCGCGCCTACACGAACGCGCTGGAGGTCGTGGACAACTATCTCGTAGATCGCAAGTATCCCGCGCCCGCGTATCTGTTGGTGGCAACAGCGCGCCCCGCCGCGCCGCTGGTCACGCGCGCGGAGGAGGCAGGGCTGCGGATAACTCCGCTGGTGCGCATGCGGCGCGGGGATGGGAGTTTGGGGTTTGTGGTGAGGGAGATGGTAACGATTTCAAAGTAAATTTGGCAGGACTTACGCAAGTTCAGAATAATTTCACCGCGGAGAGCGCAGATTCTTCCGGGTAATTTTTTATCGCGCCGCGAATATGACTCTAAATCTTTCACAATACTCTCCGCGTCCGTCTTTTATCCCCGTACGGGGACGTTCTCTGCGGTAAGTTATAGTGCGATTTTGCGCAAGTCCTATTTGGTTGACTTTTGGGGATAGGTGTAATATAATTTGAATGGAAGCATGTGAAAAGGCATCAAAGGTAACCAATGGTACGCCGTAGATGGCACAGGGCTGCGCGGGGTACCGGGGGAGCCAGAACAGCTGGTATTAGCGGGCAGTCACCCCACTAAGCGGCTGGTAGCTCAGAAACCGGTGCGCGGCCCCAAAAAGAGTGAAATCACGACCGTGCGGGCTCTATTAGCGGAAACGGGGCTGGAAAAGGCTCAAGTGACTTTGGATGCCTTGCATTTCACTCCCGCCACGACCCGGCAGATTAATCTCGCCGGCGGTCATTTGATCCTGCAACTTAAGGATAACCAACCACTGTTGCTGGATCACTTGAGCCCAGAAGCGGCCACCGCGGTGGCAGTGGGCAGGTGGAAAACGGCGGAGCAAGGGCATGGCCGCCGCGAATTCCGCCACGGCGGGCCAGTCATCGGCCCCACAAATGACGGCACAGATGGCCATAACCACGATATCTAGCAATAAATGGCGTTTGTTGTAGCGCCGCGGATCATCCAATTCCCTAAAATGCGCCATGATGGTAGCAGTAACTGCTTGTGACATAGTATCCCTCCCAGGTTGGTAAGTTGATCTGCGGGAGAATTATACACCTTGTTCCCGCCATTTATAAATGCGGTTGCCCTAGCTACTCGCTCTACTTCAACCTCGCCAACTTTGATCTCTTTTTCCATGTTGGTAAGGATACCAGATTTTACTTTTTTGCTCAAATTTGAGCGAACGTCGAGTGCATAGGTACTGTAATGACGATTTTAGCATCGTACGCGGTTATCAGCACTGGTTCAGTTTATTTAGGTAATCTCTATGGAGTGAAAAATCTATAATAATCACAAGCGGATAGACTAGCGCGTAAAGCCTGTCCATCAGCGAGCTGATCAAACCGTATCCGCTCCGGGGAAAACTGTTCTTCACCCACGCGAAAATACTCATCGCCCAATGGCACCAGCGGCTCTTCGTTACCATCATGCCAGATTAACAATAACTTACCCTTGCGTATAACTACGCGAAAGTTGCTCGCCCAAGGATTATGGGCGCGGTAATGCCCGACGTAAGCGTCCCATTCGGACGGGTAGTCAAAATCGGTCTCCCCCATGTAACGTTCATTGATATACCAACTCGCGCCGTGAAAAGCCTCGACCACCGGAGAGTTTTCATCATCTTCATCTGCGCGCCCGAACTCTAACAAGAAAAGATCAAAATCAGAGTGATTTACGTAGAAACAATCGCCGCCGCGTCGTTCTAAAATGATCCGCTCTCCACCAGATTCCAGCCATAAGTGAGCTCCCTCGGCAACCAAAGCGAATTCTTTATCTTGCGCGCGATAATCCCCCTCATAGTCTGCCGCGTTCTCCACATACGTAACATCGGTCGGAAACGGCAGTGCGGATAGCGGTTCGTGCAGATACGCAGCGCGAAAATATTTGAGCACAGCGGGCGCAAGTCCCGCTGGATAAGGCTGCGCCG
>CAZSIG010000537.1:0-3244 GCA_964606195.1 uncultured Anaerolineales bacterium | reverse complement strand
AAATCCGCGTGAATCCGCGTCCTATATAATTACTTACCCGTCCAAAATTTTATTTGGGAACAAATCTAGTTATTCCATACTAACTATCACTACAAGACGCGCGTAAAAAAATAAAACTAACGTGCGATATATATCCTCATGTACGAGAAAATATTACACGTTAGCCGTTAGCGTGTATTTTAACTTTATGAGTTCGCGGTGTTCAGAATATTTCCAGCATAACGGGGCGATTCTCTGATAAAGCCGCGACCTTCAACAAGGTGCGCATCGCATTAGCCACGCGCCCGTGACGACCGATAACTCGCCCCGTATCATCCGGCGCGACGCGGAGTTCGTAAATGATAGAGCGTTTTGCAAGCAACTCTTCCACTTGCACCTCTTCCGGAGCATCGACGATCGACTCCGCCATATATTCTACAAACTCCCGCAAGCGCGGAGATGGTTTTTGATACTGTCCGCGGTTATGCTGCATCTTCTCCTTCCTCTGCTTCTTCTACTGCTTCCTCTACCGGCGCATCAGATTGTTCTTCTTGTTCTTCCTCTGGTACTTCTTCTTCTGCCGCGACAGTTTCCTCTTCTTCAACCTCAGTTACAGTTTCCGAAGCCTCTTCCACGACTGGCGCGGGTGCCGCTGTTTCTTTCTGTTCGTAGACCTTAACGTCGTAGCGAGTTACGTCTTCAATCACCCCCTGCTTATACAACATCCAGGCTACAGCCTTAGAGGGTTGTGCGCCATGATCCAACCAATAGCGCGCCCGATCCTCTTTTATCACCACTGTAGGTGGTTCAGTACGCGGGTTATAGTGCCCGATAATTTCAATAAATCGACCATCGCGCGGTTTTTCTTTCGGCGCTACTACTACTCGATAATGCGGTTGCTTTTTCGCCCCAGTGCGTCGTAATCTAATTCTTACCATTCTTGCTTATATCTCCTCATCAACGTCCGTGAATAATTTTAGCTCTCTGGGAATTCGCCGTGTAGGGCAGGTTTTCCATACCTGCCGTTTCTACTTATCAGCAAGATGGCAGCTATGGAAAGCCGCCCTACTATGCACAATCCCAAAGGCTCATAATTTGTAATATGTAATTTCTCGCGTAAAGTCACAAAGAGGTATTATACTAATAAACGAACGATTTCGCAAATCACACATACGCGAGATTTTATACGCACTAGTACATCTTGGAGATGTTACGATAAGAGCGCGGCTGGCGACACTGGAAGTATTGATACTCCTCGCGATACTTGCGTACATCATCCAGGTCTATCTTCGCTATCGCGTATCCCTCTACATCATCGATAGATGTGTACAAGTTACCGCGCGGTCCCACGACCATACTCTCCCCCGCGAAGGACAGCGTCGGCTCATCGCCCACACGATTAGCAGCCACCACAAAAGTCGAGTTCTCATAAGCCCTAGACAACACATAAGCCCGCCATTCGTCCATTCGCTGGCTTTCCCAATTCGCGCAAATGCACAGCAGTTCCGCGCCATCCAATGACAGTGAACGCGCCACTTCTGGAAATGCCAAATCATCTCCGACCATCAGCCCCACCATCCCAAATTGTGCCTCGCTTACATTAAAACGATACCCCGGACGGAAGATCATCTGCTCCTCACCGCGCAGATGCACTTTGCGATAATCACAGAGCATATCCCCATCGGGACCGATTAAAAATCCCGCGTTGTACAGAATACTCTCTACCTTCTGTTTGACCACCATCCCAAAAGCGATATGAACGTCAAAATCGCTGGCGCGCTGTGCCAATAGATTAACCGTCACGCCGGGAACGCGCTCTGCCAATTCAGTAAAGCGTACGCCACCGCACTCCTTGCCGGTTGTTACCAATTCGGGAAAAACAACCAGATCAATCTTATCTTGTTGGCAAATCTCCTCCAGCATGGCAGACATACGCGATAAGTTCTCGCCAACGTCCGCCAATACCGGGCTCATCTGTGCTATCGCGATGGTTATTTCTCTCATAGCTCTATTCTCCTCTCCTTCCTCGTGATCCAATTCTTCATATTTCCGAATATGTAGTATACTCGACAACCGCGCTGATGTCAAAAATTATTGCGCGGCATTCTTCATTACTTCATCCAGTACATTCGTCGCGTAACAACCCGAAGGCAGCGAAAAGCTCAACATCACCCCGTTGTCATACCACACCGCGACATCAGCCAACGGAAACCGCAGTGGACGCCGCCCGCCCTTTGTAGCCAAGCCGCCGGGCACGCGAAAGTCTTCCAATGTCACTTGTGCCTCCGCCAACACGCGCTGCTCCAACTCACTCGGCGCGCCCTCCGGCATGATCATCTTGTAGCCAAACAGCGGTCCCGATGGACTGATCTCTAATTTGTCGGCGCGAGGCTGTTCATCTTTCGCATCTATCACGCGAAAGACGGCGCCGCTATCGTGCTTGTATGCCAAATCACCAACTTGAAGCAGGTCAAGCGTATCCAAGCGCGCCGCTAATACCTGATTGAACAGGTGCGATTGAAACGCGGAGATGAAAAACTTTCGCATCTTCTTCGGGATACTGCGCACGGCGCGGTCATAATCCTCTTTTTCTATTAGAGTTTTCAGAGCATTTCGCTCGTTGCGCATGTTACGCGGAAAAGATCGATACGCTTCCTGCCACTCTCGCGCCTCGAACAGCCGCCGCGCTTCCCAGACGCGCGGGCTTTCCGCCCCGTCCGGTGCGCCTAGAAAAGCCCGCATAAACGCCTCGGCGTCCTGCCGCACCAGCGCCTCACCCAAAATATGCGTGTTACCGCGCATTCCGAAGCGTTGCTCTCCGAAATAGTTGGGCACTCCGCGCCGCGCCAGTAGGTGCAAGATACGCTCACTCTGCGCCGCCGCGTCCTTCGGCACGCCCCGAATTCTCAAGGTGAACTTGTTGCCGCGCAGATGTCCGCGTTTTAGCTTATTGGTGTGCCGTTTCGCCCACAATATTTTGATGTCTGGCACCTCCACCGCGCGCACTGCCTCCGGTGGAACCTGTTGCACCGACAGAGTTTGGCGCGTGACTGCCTGGGCATCTTTCAACCCCGCGTAGCCAATGCGGCGCGAGTTAACCTTGAGCGCGCGCGCCAGGGCGTTCACGGCATCGAACGTCGACATTCCGCGTTTCTCGATCTCAAAATAGGTATGTTCCCCCTCACCGCAAGGTTCGTAAAGGGGAATCTCCGCGACTTTGAAATCCTCCGGCAAAACTTTATATCGCCCGCCCACTCCGGGCAGG
>CAZSIG010000536.1:0-3246 GCA_964606195.1 uncultured Anaerolineales bacterium | reverse complement strand
GAGAGGCGTGAGACAATCTCGCGCCTCTATATCTCAGTGAGTATTTACTTTGTCCGCGCGCGGGTAACACAGATTGACCTGATTTGCGCGTATTTTGGGGGATGTGACGCGGTTTGGGCTGAGTAAAAACACCAAACCGCGTAGTTAAGGAATGGTGTGCAAATAACTTGGGCATGTGGCGTAGTCAGCGCAGGCGTAAAGCCTGCGGCTACATTGTAGGCGCACCTTGTGTGGGGGCGCTTAGATGCCAGTGAACGCGTATGACAGTAATTAACATTTTTTCACCTGTTCGAGCCAAATTGAAACGCGCAAGTTATTTAATTCTCTTTCCTTAGCTGCCGTTCTATATCATTATCGACCAAAACGGCAGGTAGGGAAACTTGCCTTACCCCACGAATCCGCGTAAAGCCCAAAACTGTTCCTTAGAGAAAACTCCGCGCTCTCTGCGGTGAAATGATTGTGAATTTGCGTAAGTCCTACTTTTTATAGTTGCAAGTCGAGATTGACCATGCGCCCCGCGCGCTGTAGGGCGATTTTGAGGACTTGTCCCGGGCGAGCGGTGTTGAGCATCGCGGTTAAGTCATCGGCGTTATGGATATGGCGACGGTTAATCTCTACGATGACGTCGCCTACTTGCACACCGGCGCGGGCAGCCGGACTATTGGGAGTCACGCGCCCGACATAAGCTCCCGGTGTCTGAGTGTACTTTTGGGCATTCGCCACCGCCGCGCCGAGTTTGGGTCCGCTCGTTCTTACTCTTTGCGATAATAGTTGGTCAATCGCGGGGCGGTTGAAGCCCACAACTGCTTGCTCATCAATGATGACAACCGGTACGCCGCGCTGCCCGCTTACGCGTATCATCTCGTTAGCTGCCGCGTGGTCTAAATCGACTCGTTTTTCTACAAACTGTACCCCTTTTTGTGAGAGATAGCCTTTAACCTGGTTACAGTATGGACAAGTAGCAGTGGTGTAAACTGTTACATTCATTTTGCTCGCTTTACCTCCGCGTTTAGTTTGTTCGTTATTATACCATCGTCACCATATTGTGACAATTGAGGGGCTAAGCAGTGGTTCCGTTGAGACAGATTTTCCTAGACTTCCGAAGTTTCCCAAACTTCGGAAGTCTATTTACATACAAATAAGTTAGTAATAGTCATTCTTGCTCATTCGCGTTTGTTATGATATAATTATTGGTGTCACAATCTCGCGCTCATGGTAACTTGGCGCGGTTATGGTATCCAAGCGTATTGCTATAAGTCCACAGTTAAAAAAGGAGCAAAGAAGAATGGAAATATTGCAAACAGAAGTACAGTTGACCTTGAATAGGCTGATTATCGTTGCCGTCATAGTCGCGTTGCTCTCGTGCTTTGTTGGTTCGCTTATTGGTTGGGGGGTTTATCCAGTAGATTATGCTGATACTGATCCCTGGGATATGCGGGAGCGGCACCAAGAAGCCTATGTCGTTATGTTAGCCGATTCTTACCAGACCCACCGCGATCTGGAGCAGGTACAAGAGCGGCTTGGCGCGTGGGATATCGGACAGGTACAAGAAGTAGCTAAGCGCGTTATGGCTAGTCCGAAATACAAGGCTCAAGAGAAGCGCAATGTGCAAAATCTGATGACCGCGTTGCCTGGGGCGGAGTGGTTAGCAGAAGAGATACCCTCTGTTACTGCAACAGAACCGGGAGAAGAAACTGATGAAGGTTCGAGCTTATTGGGTAGAGCCATCAGGCTTCTGTTGATTGTAGTCGTGCTGGTAGGCGCGGTTTATATGGTAATTCGCCTTCTGAGGGCGCGACGGGGACCTGCAGAGAAGGCTAAACCTAAAGCTGAAGCAGAAGAACCGGTTATTGAAATGGAAGCTCCTGTGGCAGAGGATGGTACGCCTCCTTCTGGTCAATTCGTCACCACCTACGAGCGAGAGCGAGATAAAGAGAATTATGATACTTCCTTCACCATCGAATCTCCTCGCGGCGCGTTCTTAGGAGAATGTGGTGTGAGCATCTCTGAAAGGATTGGCGTGGGGGACGAGGTAACCGCGTTTGAGATTTGGCTCTTTGACAAGAATGATATTAAGACGATAACGAAGGTGCTGGTCAGTGAGTATGCCTTTAACGACGATGAACTGATGACTAAGTTGGAGAAAAAAGGCGATATCGTTCTGGCTATGCCTAAAGCGCAAATCGTTTTGGAGACTACGACGCTGAGAGTAGCGGCTAATATCGCGGAGATGGAATACATTCCGGGTGCTTTGCCGGAAAAGAGCCAATTCTCCAAATTGACTATTGGTTTAGCCACCTACACCATCGGCGAGATCGATGACCGCGAGCCGGAGATGCAATTCGGATAATTCTAGTTTATAGCGGCGCGGGGGCGGCAAAAGATGATTTAGCACCGCGTTTCTAGTGCAACATCAAGCTAAACGCTCGATGCTAGTTTTTGTGAATACGTGCTAATTACAAAACTGCCTCATTTAGAGGCAGTTTTTGTTTATTGAGGAGGAATAGCGTATGAGAAAAGAAAAGTTGGGTTGCTGGTCGTTTTTGAGTGTGATTATTTTGAGTTTTTTAGTGGGCAGCTTTTCCGGTGGTTTGTTAGGAGGAGTGACAGGGTTTTGGTCAGCTCAAGAGTTCCGCCCGACGCCGGTTTTCATCAAGGCGCCCACGCCTGGGCCCACCGCGACGGTAATTCCCGTGGTGCCCACCGAAGTCATAGAACCTCGAAGTGTCGCGGTGGATGACATGGTTGAGGTGGTGGAGATGGTCGCGCCGGCGGTGGTTACGGTGATAAACTTACAAGCTCCGGTGCGCGATTGGTGGGGCAATATTTCACAACCGCAAGCGTTGGGGACGGGCGCGGTGATAGATGCACAGCGCGGGTACATCGTGACCAACAATCACGTCGTGGAGGGAGCACAGAGTTTAAGTGTGCTGATGCCAGATGGCGAGAAGATACCCGCGCAGTTAGTGGGCACCGACCGCTACAGCGACCTCGCGGTTTTGCGCGTTCAGACTAACAAACCGTTGACCGCGGTCTCTTTTGGCGATTCGGATACCCTGCGCCCCGGTCAGCGAGTTATCGCTATCGGCAGCGCGTTAGGGGAGTTCGAGAATACCGTAACCGCAGGGATAATAAGTGGACTTAATCGTTCCATCGAGGTGGATGCTAACTATTCTATTGAGGGGTTGATTCAGACCGATGCCTCGATAAATCGCGGCAATTCGGGCGGACCTTTAGCCAATTTGA
>CAZSIG010000535.1:0-3246 GCA_964606195.1 uncultured Anaerolineales bacterium | reverse complement strand
GGATGGGATTACCGAATAAGCAGCATGTCAATTTTATCTACAAGTTTCAACGCACCACTGCACAGGCTGAGGCATTAGGGCGAAAAGTCGCGGAGGCGTACGCGCAACGTGGCAGGGCGCAATTTCAAGCCCCCGCCGCGCCGCAGGGAGTTTTCCAAGCGGGCTGGAACGCGTCAGTACATGGTCAAGCGGTCTCGCAGGAGTTTCCGGTGGTGTTGGGCAATCGCGGGGTGACGATGCAGTTGTTTGAAAACGCGTTGTTGTATCACAACCCCGATACCAATCAGGCAGAACCGTTCCCCAATGTGAGCCTGGATCAGATTTATCAGAGTGTGCAGAGCGGCGGACCTGGGTTGGAATTAGTGGGTAGATTGTTATAAGATAAATAATGAGACGTAAAGCGTAAAACGTGATGACCGCGTCGCGGTGCCGTTTTACGCTTTACTTATTAGAGTTGTTCCCTAACAAGCTAGGCAGAAAATAGGACGCGGATTTGCGCGGATTGACGCGGATAAATAGCTTAAATCCTGAAAATCCGCGTGAATCCGCGTCCTATATAATTACTTCCCCGTCCAAAATCTTATTTGGGAACTAGCTACCTGACAGTTTGCTGTCTCGCGCCGCACACTCCGTGAGTGAACTCACGGTTGCTATGAGAAACGCGCTGAAGCGCGTTATGCCGAACATGCTTCAGCATGTTTCCGGTAGCCGCGCCGAGTTCACTCGGCGAACCGCGGCGCGGGCGGAAGTGGTAATTCGAAAGTGTCGAGTAACTAGATTTGGGAACAAGCCTATTGTTAGTTAAACATGAACGAAATTTTAAGGATAATCACCGCGCTCCTGCGGCTGTTGTTCTCTCTTGAGGAAGATGAAATTCCAGAAGAGCAACCGCGAGATAACATTGTGGGAGAGGCGAGAATTGGGAGGGTAATTATGGATTACGAAGAACTTGTACAGCAGTACGAGCCGTTGTTGAATTATAGTAAGGGCGAAGAGTTTTATCCTATGTTCGCGGGCGAATTCGTGAAACTTTGCAGCCTGCGTAAAGTGGGTGAGACGCAGCCTGTCCGCGCGGTGGGGGAGATCGCGCTCGATGCTTTGGGAGCGGATTACGCGAGTGACGACAGCTATTATTTGCAATTTGTACAGGAGGAGGTGCAGCCCAAAATCGTCGTGCCGTTGCGTGATAAGACGCGGTCGGGACTATCGGCGCAGGCTTTACCCGAGGGGATGACGGTGGCACACGGAGATTGGGCGAAGTTCGCCGAGACGGGCGAGTTGCCGCCCGGATTATTGGAGATGTATCCCGATGTCGCGGAGGAGTTGCGCGCCTATCTCGCCACCGGAGAGATTTCGGAGAAGGTAACTTCGGTCGAGGAGCAGCGGCAGTGGGAAAAAAGCACGGAGAAAAATGAAAAAACTGTCCGTAGCCTGAGTATTCCCCAACCACTCGAAGGGATTATGGAGCAATTGCGCCGTTCGCGCATCTTATCGCTGTTCGCGCTGCCCCAAGAACTGCTCGACGCGGCGATCAAACAATATCAAGAGTTGATGGCGCCACAACCACAATACACGTATCATTACCGCGTCGCGAGAGCGGGGGAATATCTAATTCTCCAATACTGGTTCTTCTACGCCTACAACAATTGGGCGACCCCGCATGGCGGCGTTAATGACCACGAGGGGGATTGGGAGACGATCATGCTATTCTTCCCGCGCGGCGCGACGGAGCCGGAGTTCGCCGCGTATTCCGCGCACGAGTACAAGGGCAAAAAGATCACGTTGCCGTGGAACGAGGTAGCGAAGCGGGGCACGCACTCGGAAGTATGGGTAGGGCGCGGTTCACATGCGAACTACTTCAAGCCTGCGATCTATGACCTGGCTGACTACGCGAAGGGCGATGGCATCACCGTCGGCTTCGGCAAGCATAAATGGACGGCGCGAGAGCCGTTGTTGGCGGATAAGTGGGTGCAGGACTACGCGGGCGGCTGGGGCGTGCGGTACGGCGTTGGCAACAGCGGCCCGACCGGCCCCGCGTTCAAGGAGGCATGGCGGACGCCGCTGGAGTGGGTGGGGAGGTAGAGCATATGCGTCAACTTAAGCGTAGGCAGTATCCATACCTGCGCTCTAAGCCCCCGTCCGCGGGGGCGTTCATGAATAGGGCGATGCTGTGGGCTTAGACGCCCCCGAGACGGGGGCTTGGAGCGAGCTGATAATGCGCCTCCGCGCCAGAAATTTACATCGCTCTAAAATTAAGTTGACGCATATGGGGGAGGTAGAGTGAGGTGTGAAGACAGGGTAGCAAAAGTATGCTGTTGTTTGGTTAGTGATTCTCTGTGAAGTCTTGAAAATTGGGTAAGCAGGGGTAAATGCCGCGTTGTCAAATGATAAAAAGGCAAGTTTCTTTCAGAAACTTGCCTTTTTTATTTAGCTAATGTTGCTATTCTGTTCAGGAATATACGCGCTCATGATTTCAAGGGGGATAGTAAACCGCGTTGTACCGCTTCTGCCAGCGCGGCAGATTGTTGTAGCCAGAGCTGTTGGTATGTTTGCATCAAGGCTAATAATTCGGCGCGTTCTGCGGTAGACAAAGTATTTGCCTGTTGCCGATCTAACAGCGTACTCAATCGCTGACTTTGATAGGGCTGAAGATGTAGCCGCGTGCGCGCCAATACCGCTTCGTCGCTGATCGTTTCAACTGACTTGTAAGTGGTGTCATTCTCTTTCCATTGCGGTAAGGTCAGAGTCAGTGCTTCTAGTAGAACTTCAGATACATCGCGTTGCGCGTAGGCAGCGAGTATTTCCGCCTGTTGATACATTTCCGATGGTAACGTTAAGGTTACTTGAGTATTCATAAATCATCTCCTGTATCAATTATACCGCGCAACCTCATCCCGCGCAAAGTACGCGATTTGACCTGTTCTATGACCCCTCTTGATTTATTAACTACTTTTTAGTTTCGCGTAAGTTATGGTATAATTTTTGTATATGTCAATTCAACGAGATTTGAGAATGTCAGGGGAGCACAAGGAAAAATCTGCCGTTGATTTCACGAATTGGCACTAATTTTTCGCTTATGCGCGTTAATTAGTGCAATTAGTAGCAAAAAATAAAGGTTCTATTCAAATTTGTGGGGTAGGGCAGGTTTCCTACCTGCCGTTTTTATCGATGATATAGAACGGCGGCTAAGAAAGCCGCCCTACGAACGGATGACCGCGTAGGGGGAGAAATGCTAAATCTTGATTT
>CAZSIG010000534.1:0-3265 GCA_964606195.1 uncultured Anaerolineales bacterium | reverse complement strand
CTACGCGGGATAGTATACGGTCACGGTTAGCATGTCGTAGCTTCCCGGTGATAGCTCGGCGATGCCGCGCAGCCACGCTGCCTGAGTCCCTTCGCGCGCGACCATCTGGCGCTGCATTTCTTGGCGTTCAGCCGCCAACTCGGCCCGCCGCGCCGCCACCGCTGCGGTCAACCGCGCGGACAAGCTCGCCAGGTTCAACGCGTCGGTCAACGTCTCTTGTACCTCCGCTACAGTGCGCGTCTGTGGCGCAGCCTGCGCCGCTAATAACGCCCGCGTCGTGGGCGCATCCACTACCTGTTCCCCATAAACGCGCACCGCCACCGGGAGCAGTTCTTCTACAATCGCGGGGGGCGTAGTCTGTACTACATAGCGCGCCAGCAAATGGAACACGGCGGTCACTTCTGCCACTGCGGCAGTAACTAGATAAGCGGTGCGCCCATAGTGCGCCGCCGCCGGCGCGCGAAAAGCCTGCCGCTTGACCTCGGCAATCAGCCGCCGCACTACCGGATGACTCAGGTCTAGCACCGTTACCGCCGCGTCGCGCAGTCCCCAAGCCGCGTCAAAAGTGACGCGGGGCAACACCTCCGCCTGCCCCGCGGTCTGCACCGCGGGGTTAGCCAGCGTGATCCGCCACGAGCCATCGGCGTTCTCGGTCACCGGACAGCCCAAGTGAGCCAACCCGCTGAACACGAACGCCTGAATCTGCGCGGGCGCCCCGACCGTCGCCGCAGTCTCCGCCAGCCGCCGTTCAATCTCAGGCAGGCTAATATGCGTCTGCCCGTAGAAACTCTCTCCTTTGATCCGCTCCAGCGTCTCCGGCGCGAAGGGGTCTAGCGGCGCGGCTACCTCCGGCGCGCCGCGCTGATTAAATAAATCCAGTTGGTCGGGCAACAATTTAATTTCATGCTGCTGAATCAAGGCTAGTACATCGGTATCATCGCCGAAGAAGGGGGGCGCGAAGCCATAGTCAGCGCGGATGCGCTGCGCTTTGCGGACCAGCACCTCTAAAATCTTAGCATCCAGGGTCTCGTCCAGCACCATCGTGCGAATGTAGACGATGGGCTGGCGCTGTCCAAAGCGATCAACACGGCCGTTGCGCTGCTCCAGCCGGTTGGGGTTCCAGGGTAGTTCATAGTGAATCACCTGCGCGGCGATGTGTTGGAGGTTAATCCCTTCCGAGATCGCGTCGGTGGCGATAAGCACGCCGGGCGTCGCGCGTTCAAACTGGTAGAATATCTCTTGGCGCTGCCGCTCGTTCAAATCGCCCCACAGCGTCAGGATAGTAACCGCGCGGTAGCGCGCATCTGCCCTCATTTGTTCCGCCAAATAATTCATGGTGTCCACGTAACGAGTGAAAATTACTACGTGAGGATAGGTTTGTAGCCGTTCCCGCAGCGTAGTGTCTAGCAGTTTTTGTAGTTTGCTATCGCGGCGCGGGATGACCTGTTCAGCCTGACGCAGCACGGCTTCCAGATGCTCCAATTCAACTTGGAGCTGCTCCGCCGAGCCATACACCACCCGCTCCGTACGCTGCACCGCTTCTTCAGCCGTCCATAATTCACTATGATCTTCGTCCAACACTGTCGCCCGCGCCGCTTCCGGGGTAATCGCGGCTTCTGGGGGTGGCGCTGAAGTTTCCCGGAGCTGCTGTTTTAACCGTTGGCGCCGATTGCGCAAGGAACAGCGCAGGGCTTCGGGGGAGCTGAGGGCGCGCTTGTGCAGGTGCATCACCGTCCAGTGGGCGAGAGTGCGGATTTGGGCGGTGCCCGTCGCCGCGTTATCCAGCACCAAATCGCCGTAAGCCCCAACGGCGCGAATAGCGTCCATCTCGTAAGTGGTAGGGGCGACAATGACCTCATCGTGGTCGCGCGCCGGAAAGGGGCTACGCGTGGGGTCATCCCGAAACCACGCTTCCACATCGGCTCGCCGCCGTTGGCAGACGTAACGCGCCGCCACGTCACGCGCTATTTGGGGCGTGGCAGCGGCGCCTGTCACTGCCCCAACGTCGAGCATTCGTAACAGGCTGGCGAAAGAGTCGGTGTATCCGTTATGCGGCGTCGCGGTCAGCAAGAGCAAATGTCTAACGCGCGGCGCGGCGGCTAACGCCTCTGCTAATTCCCACCGCGCCATGTGCACCCGCTGATCTAGCCCGCTCTGATGCGGTTTCGCCACCTGATGCGCCTCATCGATCAGCACGATGTCCCACGAATGTTCCAAAATCTGGTTCTTGATGGTGGGCTGTTTGGCGTAGTCCACTGAGGTAATCAAGTAACGATAGTGCCGCCACGGGTTAGTACCCGCGGGTAGTTCCCGTTCCATCTGCCGCCGCTGGCGCGTGGAGATGATGCGCGCGGGGAGGTGAAAAAAATAGTCTAACGCCTCGCGCCATTGTTCTCGCAAGTTGGCGGGCACGATGACCAAGACGCGGGCGGCGCGCTGCCGCGCCAGTAGTTCAGTGAGCACCAACCCCGCCTCAATCGTCTTCCCTAAGCCGACATCGTCCGCGATGAGCAGCCGCACGCGGGGGGTCTCCAACGCCATCACGACCGGCACGAGTTGATAATCTTTGGGAATCACCCGACTGCGCTGGAGGCTGATCAGCGGGGCGGTACCGTGCAGTAAGCTGAGCCGATAGGCGCGCAGCAATAGTTCTTGCGCGGCGAGATGTCCCACGATATGTGGGTCGGGAGGGGGTAAGGCCCCAGATTGAATATGTTCTAACGGGGTATAGAACTGCCGCTGCTCTGCGGCGCCCCCATCGAGGGGCGACGCGGTGATCACGTCAGCGGTATGCGCATCCACGCGCCACAGGCGCTGGCGCGCCGTGATGACGGAGCCGGGGGGAAATGGTGTAGTTATAGTCATACTTAAACCTCGTCGAGTATGGTTAGGGGTCTAAACAATCTACCTGTTAAAGAGGCTATTTGCTTGGGAGTGAAGCACGCGGTATAATATTATCCCCCATACAAAAGGGGAATGGATATGCGCAAAACCTCGCGGAGCTTGCCCAGCAGCGAGGTTTTGGCTTTTTATAGCTAGGATTATAGCACAATTCACCCTAGACTAAAAAAGCGATTCGTTATAATCATTACAAGCTTACTACTGCTGTGCGCCTCCTAGAGTTAGCTAATTCCCAAACAGTCTCTTCACCCGAAAAAGGAACTTGCCCTACCCCTTCACATCTCCTTCCGGCACCGCGCTATTCCCAGAAAGTGATAAAACGGCGCCCGTTTTTGTCAAGTAATCCAATGGCGCTACATTGGCA
>CAZSIG010000533.1:1507-3266 GCA_964606195.1 uncultured Anaerolineales bacterium | reverse complement strand
TAGTGCTGCTGGCGGTTATGATTCTACCGGTAGCCGCGGCATCTTCGAGTTGGAACGGTGCCAGTTGGAGTGGCGCGAGTTGGAGTGGTGCCAGTTGGAGTGGTGCCAGTTGGAGCGGCGCAAGCTGGAGTGGTGCCAGTTGGAGCGGCGCAAGCTGGAGTGGCGCCAGTTGGAGCGGCGCAAGCTGGAGTGGCGCCAGTTGGAGTGGTGCCAGTTGGAACTAAACTAGAAATTGATCTTTTTTATAACAGCGGTAGCGGAATGTCTGGTTACCGCTGTTTTTTATATTGCGGCTTATACCAACGAGTAGTTACTTGTTCTGCCATTCTCTTAATATCTCTTGATGAACGCGCACTTTCTCCACAAAAATGTGTCGCAACTCCGCGTCAGTAATTTTTTCCAGTTTTGTAGTTATGCCCTTATACGCTAGTTGAAGGTATGGCTCAGCTTCGAGCATTAAATTATTGGCACGCAGTATTTGAAAATGATTGAAGTAAATCTCTTCCTCGGAACCCTCTAGGTTCTTTTGTTGCTCTAACATACTTACCGCTTGTTGAGAACAACGCAAAGCCTCTTTAGTATTGTTCTGGGCTAGATGTATTATTCCTTGATAAGATAAACTCCAAATTATCCCACTGGTTAGCGCGGCTTCTCGTGCTATTCTCTCAGCTTCTGTTGCATATAGAAGAGCTTGATTAAAATTTTCTGTAGTTTTCCCTTCGCGATAGTGAATACATGCTAATTCATATAAACTTTCTACGACAATATATGTAGCTTTCATGGCGCGGGCTAAGGAGAGAGCTTTGTGTCGATAAAGACGCGCTTTGTCATACTCATCCAAATATCTATAAGCAGTGCCTATATTACCAAAGAGTAATCCTTGCAAATATTGTTCTCTTATCCCTTCTTCTACCGTCAGGGCTTCCTGATAACATGACAAAGCTTTTTGATACAATCCCAGCTCCGCGTAGACTAATCCTAAATTATTAAGTGCAGCCCCCAAACCTTTTCTATCTCCTACTTCTTTGCGCACCTGTACAGCCGACTCAATATAATGCAGCGCTTCTTTGTAGTAATTCAACGTCCAGTAGACAACTCCCAAAACACTAAGTTCGCGCCCTATTCCCCTCTTATCATCTAATGCTTCCCTAATTTGTAATGCCTGCTTCACATATCTCAGAGCTTGTTCATAATCACCGCGATGCCAGTAACAACTTCCAATATAGTGCAAAGACTCCGCTTCTCCCGATTGGTCATCAATCTCCCTTTTGATAACCACCGCCTTCTCAGCCAATGATTGGGCGCGGTGATAATCCCCCACGTTACTATGCATCCAAGCCTCGCGGTTATAAGCATCAGAAAGTCGGAGATTATCTACCAACGCCTCCGCCAAGTTAATCATAGCCTCAATATCCGCTTTCTGATTTTCTCTATCCCCTATCACATCATAAACGATCTCTCGCGCCGCGATGATGTCATACTTCAACTCCAAATTATGAGTATTTGTCTCATCATTTTCTGCTATTTGTTCTAAAGTTCCAAGTGCTCGACTGTAATAATCTATCGCGGTGGCATTAGCGTATCTATCCCGTGCCTTGTGCCCAGCCTTCACCAGATAATCCAGCGATTTTTCTTTGTCCTCACTACGACTATAATGATGCGCCAAAATCTCGTAATACTCTTCCAACTCATATCGATAATTTCTCTCAAAATATTCCGCGATCTTATGATGCAGCTCCCGCCGATGCGCGAACATCAA
>CAZSIG010000533.1:0-1407 GCA_964606195.1 uncultured Anaerolineales bacterium | reverse complement strand
AATTTAGCCCTGACCAAAGCCAAGACACCCTCCGCGGTCAAGTCAGCGAGTTCAATTCGGTTATAATTATCAAAGCTTCGCCATTCCGGCAGTTCGATAGTAGGACGGTGAATCGCCACCAGCAAAACGCGATAATCGGCAATATTCCCCGCGATATGATTCAGCAGTTCCAACGAGATATTATCAATCCAATGTACATCCTCAAATACCATCAGAAACAGTGGAGCCTGCCGCGCCTGATGTTGAATCAAGAGCAACGCGATGTCAAATATTCGCTGCTTACGTAACTTCGCGTCTAGTGAAGCGGTCAGGTCATTATCCGCCACTGGCAAGCCAAGAAACTGTGCTACTAGCGGAAGCCATTTATCCAATTCGGGGTCAGTTTCCAACAACCGCGCCCTTACTCTACTAATCCTATCTTCGCTTTTTCTGCCATCATGTTCATCCAAACCAAAGAAAGATTTGAATAAATCAACCCAAGGAAGATACGGCATCTGTGCCCCATAAGAAAGACAATCGCCTCCCAGCCCATACATCCCTTTGCCGCGTGCCAGCGCGACTAGTTCTTCCAATATTCGGCTCTTGCCCACTCCGGCTTCTCCGGTGATAACCAGTAATTGCCCTCGTCCACTCGCGGCGCGGTCAATTATCTCCTCTATTCGCGCCAGTTCGCGCTCCCGCCCGACGATGGGAAGCGACTGCCGTTTATCGCGCGGGGCGCGCTTTCCCCAAACCTTCGCTTCCTCACGCACCCCCAGCGGGCGGCAGACTGTAATCAGTTCTTGCTTGCCCTTAACCTGCACTGGCTGCAACTGCTGACACACGAACTCCTGTTCGACCACATTAGTAGTACGCTCATCCATCAAAATTTCGCCATTGCTCGCCACTTGCATCAAGCGCGCTGAAAGGTTTACCACATCTCCCATCACTGTATATTCGCGGCGTCTGTCGGAACCAACGTTTCCCGCGAAGACATAACCGGAGGCTATACCTATTCGTTGATTGCTAATGAACGACAATTCATCATCCTCTTCAAATTTACGGCGCATCTCCAACGCGCAGCCTACCCCGCGCTTCTCATTATCCTCGTATGCCACCGGCGCGCCGAAAATCACGTGCAACATATTTCCCTTATCTTCAGTAATGACGCGATTTAGTCGCCCGCCATAGCGGTTGATAATCTTTTGCATCGTGGTGAAATAGCGTTGCAATTTCTCTCCCGCTTCGGGATCGTCATAATCGATGCCGGTGAAATTGACGAACAGACTAACCACGCGGCGATGTTCCCCCACAAAATCTCTCTGCCCATCCACTATCTGTTCATAAATCGCGGGCGGCAAATAAGGAATGACGCGCGCGATTACTTCCTCCAGCACCCTCGCATCCAATGCAGTCCAGTCGAAATCT
>CAZSIG010000532.1:0-3277 GCA_964606195.1 uncultured Anaerolineales bacterium | reverse complement strand
GAAAAAACTCCGCTCAGTTACTCCCCCTCTCCAATTTAGCTAATTCTCCCTCCATCCCTAATCGCTCGAATATGTCTCTCGCCTCTTGAAGCAGTTCTCGCCCCCGCGCAGGTTCCCTCCCCTTAACTAAATATTTACCATAAGGCACAAGGCTCTTGCCAACTTCGCCCGGCGCGTTCACTTCGCGCAATATGCGGATGCTTTCCGCGAAAGCGTCGTCCGCGGAAGCAAGCGCGCCGGGCATATTCGCGTAGATCATACCAAGTACGCGCAGGGCGCGCGCCTGCATATCGCGCGAGTTCAATTCCTCCGCCAATGCCAATCCGCGTCGCGTGTAATCGAGCGCGGCGGGATAGTCCCCCTGTCCCCACCGACATTCCCCCAAACCGACTAGATTCCAGATGATGCCCTCGCGGTCGTTGATTTCTTCGGAAATTGATAATGCTTCGGCGTAATAGGGTTCCGCGGCGCGGTAGTTTTCTTGATCGCGGTAGGTTTCGCCAAGATCAGTGATACTAACGGACTCAAAAAATTTATCTTCAATCTCTTTTGTCAAAGACAAAGATTTCTGTAAATTTTCCACTGACTTGGCATATTCACCAGTATAGCGATACACTGTAGCCAAGTTAATGGAACTGCTAATTATGCCTACTGTATTGCCAATATCTAAAGCAACTTGCAGTGCCTTATTTAAACATTGTAATGCCTCGGTGTATCTATTGAGATATTGATAAGCCAGTCCTACGTTGCTGAGGCTTTTCGAAAAATTATCTTTATCCCCTATTTTTTCATAAGCACTAGTTGCCTCTTTCCAATTCTCTAAAGCTTTTATGTATTGACCATGACCATAATATACATTTCCTGTATTTAGCCTAGTCCTAGCCAGCCCTTTAATATTCTCTATTTGAGCAAAAAGTTCAGCCGCGTATGTTTGTTGCTGTATAGCTGTATTATAATTCCCCACGCGGTAACTGACAATACCTTGATTCAGCAAACTAGTAGCTTTTTGCTCTACATCATCACTCGCGCCGTACGCGCTCTCTGCGTAATCCTGCGCTAAGTCAAAATCACCTTTGCGCCAAGCTACTTCGCTCAGTTTGTTCAAAGCGCGCGCCGTTTGAACCGGCATGTTCACCGCGAGCTTTTGCGCTGTAGTATATTCTCGCGCCGCCGCGTCATAATCTCCGATTAGCAGATAGATGTCACCGCGCCGAAAACGCAAATCGGTACTGGTATCCGCGTCTGGCGCGGTCTGCCGCTGCCATATCTCCAAAGCTTGATCATAATACATCAACGCTTCTTCGTTCGCGTAGACTCCTTGCGCTTTCTTGCCCGCTCCGATCGTATAGATTAGTGCCTTCTCGTCGTTTCCGGCGCGGTTGTAGTGATATGCTAATAGTTCATAAACTTCCGAAAGGTTATCACGGTAGCGCTGTTCCAAAAATTCTCCCACTCGCTGATGCAATTCGCGGCGATGAGCGAACAATAACGATTCGTAGGCGACCTCTTGGGTAATTACATGCTTGAACAAGTATTCCAGTTCGGGAATAGGACGTTCTAATAATGTGAATTCTTGACCATCTAACCGCATTAAGTCGTCTCTTAACTGCTCGCGTTCCACCTCAATAGGATACACTCCTGCTAATAATGATTCTTGGAACAATCTCCCGATGACTGCCGCGACCTTGAGCGTCAATTTTCCCGATTCTGGCAAACGGTCAATACGCGCTTGCACTACGCCATGTACGTTTTCGGGTAAGACAACGCTATCAAGCGCGGCTGTCAAACGACAAATTCCATTCTCAACTACCAGGGCGTCAGTTTCGCGTAATGTGCGTAGAATCTCCTCAGTGAAGAAAGGATTTCCTTGCCCTTTGCTAACCACCAATTCTGCCAATTCTTGGGGCAACTCAGATACTCCTAGCGTTTGTCGCGCCAATTCCAAACTTTCTTCTGGTGACAAATCTTCTAACGCGATACTTGTATGGTGGGGTTGCGCGGCGATGGCGGAGTAAACCGCGGGGATTTTATCAAT
Source organism: uncultured Anaerolineales bacterium (assembly GCA_964606195.1). Classification (GTDB taxonomy): domain Bacteria; phylum Chloroflexota; class Anaerolineae; order CAZSIG01; family CAZSIG01; genus CAZSIG01. The sequence continues at coordinate 1,242 of CAZSIG010000532.1, read as the reverse complement.
CAAAGGCCGGTGTACCAACACAATCATAATCGGTAAATCGGCTATATTGCGCGCCGCGTAGTTAATCAGTTCCCACGACAGGCTGTCCATCCAATGCACATCTTCGAAAATCAGGATATAGGCATCCTCGCGGGCGCGGTATTTGAGCAATTCCCAAATCAGTGCCATCGTACTTTGCTGCCGTAGCTTCGCGTTGAAATACCGCGTAGTATCGTTATCTGGCATCCCCAAGCCCAAAATATCACTCAATAAAGGGAGGCGCACTATCAGCGCGGGGTCAATGGCGCGCAGCCACATCTCTACCATCGCCGTTCTACGAGTGCGATCCAAGTCATCGGATAATCCTAAAAATGAGGTTAGGATCCCCGACCAGGGCAAATATGGAATTTCCATACCATAAGATAGACAATCTCCACCGAAACCGATTATCCCCATTTCTTTCACCGCTACTCGCGCCAACTCCCCCGCCAGGCGGGATTTACCTACACCGGTCTCTCCTGAGATAACCAATAGCTGTCCCTGCTTCGCCCGCGTCTTCTCCAGCAGCTCTCGTATTTTAGCCTGCTCCTGCACTCGCCCCACGATTTTTTCGCGCTGTGTGATACGCAGGCTGCGCTCTGTCGCGCGCGCTTTCAGTGGCTCGTAGACGGGCAACGGCGCGGTTTTACCCTTAACCGTAATCTCGCCCAATTCACGCAAGATAAACCATTCAGCGACCTCCTCCTTAGTCGCCGCACTAATCACCGTTGGAGCTATCCCGCCTACGGCTGCTTGCATCAATCGCGCCGAAAGATTAACCTCGTCGCCCATAATGGTGTATTCCTGCCGCGTAGCTGAGCCGACTGCGCCGGCGAAGACATAGCCGGTGCTGATGCCGGTGCGTTGCGCGGTGATAAACGGCAGCCCGCCCACAACGCGGTTCATTTCGAGCGCGCAGCCCACCGCGCGCATTGCGTCATCTTCGTGAGAAACTGGCGCGCCGAAAATGACGTGCAAGAGATTACCTTTATCCCCGGTCAACAAGCGATTCAGGCGTCCTCCATATCGCGTTATCACCTCTTGCATAGCTGTGAAGTATTTTTGTACTTTTTGTCCCACATCAGGATCGTCATCGTAATCCAACCCGGTAAAATTCACGAAAATACTGGTAACTTTGCGATGTTCGTTCACAAACGCGGTTTGCCCGGTCATCACGCGCTCGTAGATGGTCGGGGGCATATATAGTGCCAATTGATACGCGAC
>CAZSIG010000531.1:0-3281 GCA_964606195.1 uncultured Anaerolineales bacterium | reverse complement strand
ATTTCACCGCAGAGAGCGCGGAGGACGCGGAGTTTTCTCAAAGGAATAATTTTACCCCCCCCGCATACGCGGTCATAGCCGATCATTGAAAGTCATATTTTTTAGACGACAAAAGTTATATCAAAAACTCTGCGCTCTCTGTGCACTCGGCGGTAAAAAATACACCGAACTTGCGTAAATCCTATAATTCCTAAACTTAGAAAAAATACAAACGATAAATCTACAAGGAAAAATGAATGGTCTATCAGCCCATGCGCGAGAAAATCTACCATGCTGGCAAGCGCGCCCAGCACAAGCGCGCGCGCGGGGCTGTCGGACAACCGATAATAAGCTCGCAGCCCGGCGCGAAAGAAAGCGGTGAGTAGCCAGATGATAATGAATGCCCCCCAAATCCCTAACCGCGACCAAAAGTCCAAAATGATGTTGTGGGGATGTGATAGATTAAGCTCGAAGTACGCGCTGGGCAGCACGTAGCGCGTGCGATATTGATAGAGAAAATTGTCCAATCCCACGCCGAACAAAGGATGCTCTTTTATCATATTCACAGTCGCGCGCCACAGCTTGAGCCGCAGATACGTCGTGCCGCCCGTGGTGTCGAACAGGGAGCGCACGCGTTCCGTGCCCGCCGCGGGTTGCAAACTCATGATACCCGCGACGATGCTCCCCACCATAGCCCACAGCGTCTTCCCGCGCCGTACAATGCCGATGAACAACAGCGCGGCGGGCACCCCCAATAACCACGCGCCGCGAGAATAAGTCCAATACAGGCAGAGCACTATCGGCGCCGCCGCGACCGCGTAGCCGATGCGCCGCCGTTTGCCGCTGTCTATGACCAGCATCCCCGCGATGAAAGGCACGACGCGCCCCAAGAATAATCCCAGATTGTTCGGTGAGCCGTAGACCCCGCGAATGCGACGCACGCCTTCGGCAACGATGACATCTCCGCTGATGAAATATTGATATAACCCAATCAGCGCCGCAGCTAGTCCCGCAAGCACCAGCGCGTCAACTAGACGAAGCAGCGTATCTTCGCTCAATCCACTATTGCGAATCAGGAAGTAGAAAAGCGCGCCTTCCATCACGATGACGCGCCATTCGCGCATACTGACGCCCCATAATTCGGAGACGGTGAGCGACAAGGTGCTGAGGATTATGAACGCGATGACCGCGTAGTCTAGGGAAGTAAAACGTGAAACGTGAGGCGTGAAACGTGGGGCGTGAGACGTGATGATGTGCCGCGTTAGCCAACTGACGCAGCACATCGCAATTAGTAGTTCGGTGTATGAGACCGCTTTGGGGAAGGCGCGAAATGAGAAAAGGAAAAATGGTATCGCGAAGGTGGTCAGTGCGAGTCCCAAATCTAATCGCCACAGAATCAATCCAAATAACAGCAACGCGGCAAGCGTGTTCAGGATAGTGAAGGGAGACAGATGCCCGAAAATCAACACCGCGACCATCGCGGCGAATATAAAGAGTGTGCCGCGCTCACTAATCCCCACTTGCGGGCTTGCCGATTTGCCCATTTGCCGATTTGTGAATTTGTCCATTTGCCCATTCGCCAGCTTGCCCATTTGCCACGTCAGCAATCCCGCGCCGATAATCAACACCGCCGCGATGCCATATTGCCACTTTCGCCAGCGGCTATGGCGATTATCACTCACGCGCCACCCACCGATGACCCAATGGCTCCAGCCGCCCTCCGCGACCAAGCGCGCCTCATGTACATCATCAGACAAACCGCGCGCGATGGGAATACTCTTCGTCTGAGCCAGAGGGTCGTACAATATCATGTAAGCTCGCCCCTGTTCATCGCGCGGCAGGGCGTTGGCGGGCTGCCCGTCAACGGTGATGTAGAATAACGCCCAAAACGAACCGCGCCGCACCGTCAAATCGAGCTGCGTGCCGCGAAACGGGATAGACAGACTGTCACCGCTCTTTCCCACATCCGCGCCCCACCAAGTGACGCGCCAATCGCCCTCATACCGCGCTGTGGGATGATTTGGAAGGTACTGCCCTGCTCCGATTGGTTCGAATTGGGAGATGTGACGTTGTAAATCGTAATATAGCGGACGCGGTTCGAGCGTTTCATCCAGCAGCGCAAAACCGCTCGCGGGGTCTTTCGCCGCGACATTCGGACGCAAATGCGAGATTAGCATCGCGCTGAGCCAGGGCGTCTCCTCGTGGGCGCGCTTTAGCGCGGCGATTGTGCGTTGTCTTTGTATCGCTTCGTCATCGGTGCCCCACGGCGGCGGTTCTCCCGACCAATCGGTGGGTAAGCTGTTCCAGCCCATCTCGACCGCCCATAGGGGCTTAGTCGCGTCGCCGCGCTCGACCATCGCGGCGCGGGCTAGTTCCAGCCGGGAGAAATTGAGCACGCCTATATCCACGCGGCGATCTTCTGGTCCACTCCAAAAACCGTAGGGCTTGACTGCCGCGATGTCGAAACACGCGCCGCCGCCCGCGTCATACATTTTGTGAAGAAATTGCGGCTCGCTCAGGTTGCGCCCGCGCGTCTCTACGGTCGAAGCCAGCCCCGCCATAAGTATCGTCGCGGTCGGGTCGACGCGCTTGATGTATATGTTTGCTTGACACAGCATTCCCGAATACCCCGCGCCGTCGGCGTCGCGCTCGCCCCAGTGCGGATATATGTTGGGCGCGTCCCAGATTTGATAGTAGTCTATCTTGTCACCGTAACGTTGTGCGAAGGCGGCGGTGAAGCGGGCGAAGTCGGTAGAGTCGCGCGGCGGCGCGAGGTCGTTGTCTCCGTCAATCGCTTCGCGCGCCCATGCGGGTGAGCCATCTAACACCGCAACCAGGGCAAGGTCATACTCCGCGACGCGGTCGACTATTTCGTCCCATTGCGCCCAATCGAACTGCTTCGGCGCGGGTTCCATCTCTGCCCACGGAAATCGCTGGCGCACCCAATGAAATCCCGCGTCTTCGACGAGTTGGAGGGCGCGACGTTGGCGCACGGCATCCCACTGTTCCAGCGCGACGTTGACGCCGAAGGGGTGCGCGGGCGCGGGGGGGAGTGGTACGGCATGTGTGTTAGGAGCATGGGAAGCCGCGTATAGCAAATATCCCGCCGAAGCGAGGATTATGAAAAAGATGCAGGTTAAGATAAATAGTTTGAATTTAGTGGACATAAAAGTGTAAAAACTAATTATCCGACACTTTTGAAGAATGAAACGTGGATACTCCGTATCGATTTATTTGACCGCGCTGCTAAGGGAACGCAGATAACGCAGATTTGCCTGATTGTCGCAGATTTTGGGAAACGT
>CAZSIG010000530.1:0-3286 GCA_964606195.1 uncultured Anaerolineales bacterium | reverse complement strand
TACCTGCCGTTTTTGTTGATAGCCGACAGCTATCAGCTTATGGTACTTTGTACTCGGCTACCTCGATTATCGTCAATGACAACATGACGGGCTTGCCCAGCGTTTCCTCTAATTTGCGCTGGAGGGCGCGAACTTCATCCTGCGAGAATGAGCGCACGGCGTAAGCGGTCGCGGTGACATAAAGCGTTCCCCGCTCTGTGCGATTCTCCACCTGCATCACCTGCGCGCCTCCTAGTTCTCTCCGTAGCGTAATCTCCAAAGTCCAATTATGCTTGACCTTCTGCACCGACCGTGATAGGAGTAATCCCAGCGGCACCGCGACGATAATCAGCAGAATCAGGGAGAGCAACAGACCGCGTTGCAGCAGAACGCGCCGTTCCCGCTGGTAAATCTTCGGGCGAATTCCCAAAAGCAGAAAAATCAGGCACCCCGCGACGCTGATAGCTACCAAGTTAGTCGTAAATAGGAGCGTCGCGCCCCCCGCAGTGACCGGATTTCCCAAGGCGATGCCGATGCCGATGGCGCAGACCGGCGGCATGAGCGCGGCGGCGATCGCGACGCCGGGCAAGGCTGCCGCGACCTCCTTGCGCCCCAGCGCGTAGGCGCCCGCCGCGCCGGAAGCCAACGCGACGAATAGGTCTAGTAGAGTGGGCTGCGCCCGCGCCGCAATCTCCGGGGTCACCGCGACGGCGGGCGAAATCAGGGTCAGTAATATGGCGATGCTCACCGCGGTCAGGACGCCGCGAATGACCGATTCGGCGGCGACGCGTAGGGTGCGCACATCTCCCAATACGATGCCCAGCGAGAGGGAGAGGATGGGCGTCATAAGGGGCGCGACCAGCATAGCGCCGATGATGACTGCCGCGCTGTTCTGGAGCAAGCCCATCGTGGCGATGAAGGCGGAGAGGAAAATCAGCATGTAGTAGTTGTAGTTGGCGCGGGCGCCGCGGCGGAGGCTCGTAATAAGTTCTGCCTGTTCGTTTCTGTCAAGGTTGGGGACGATGTTGTAAATCGATTGCCAGACCTTGCGCGCCCACGTCTGCGGCAGCCCGCGATACCGCTTGACGATGGCAACCGGCTTGCGCGTGCGCGCCGCGATTTGCTCCGGCAGGCGTCCGAAGAGCACCTGGTCGAGAATGCTCTCTTCGGTGGCGCCCAGCATGATGAGGTCGTTTTCCTCCGCGATGGTCAATATGCCGGTGACTACATCAGGAGCCTCTTCCACGCGCGTGCTCACGGCGGCGATGTCGCCCAAGTCCGACGCGGTTTGGGTGACTTTTAGGTGTGCCATTTTGAGCGCGGTCTTGTCGGCGCGGTCGCTGGGGATGACGTTGAGCAGCGTTACCACTCCGCCGGTCTCTTGCACCATCGCCAAGCCGATTTTCGCCGCCAAGGGCGCGTGTGGGCCTCCAGCAGTGGGAATGAGGACGCGGCGAATGGTGTCGAGTTCGCGTCCCTTGACGACTATCACGTTGCAAGGGGCTTCGTTGAGCACCGAGCGCAGTACCGGTTCTAGCCCACTCTGATTAGAGATGGTCGGACCGCGCCAATTCATCACAATCAGGTCGCATTCTTCTTCTCGCGCCGCGCCGATGATGGCGCGGGGTACGTCGCGCGCCAGCCGAATCATCGGAATGACCGGCACGATTTGCACCTGATTGGCTAACTGTGCGAGGGCTTCTAAGCGGCGCTGTGCCCAGCGGCGCCCCGTCTCCACGTTTACCTGGTCGGGCACTTCCACCACTTGCAGAACTATGACCTCACCATCTTGACGGCTGGCTAATGTCGCCGCGAGGTTGATGGATGCCAGCGCTTCCCCAGAATCTTTCACTAGCACTAAGACGCGGTAACGCCCGATGGGTTCGGCATAGTTCTCCTCGCGAAAAACGGTCGTCCCCTCTTGCCGCAGTCGTTGCCATCGGCGGACGAAGATGAAGTAAAGCCCTACGCCGATGAGCATCCATGTACCGCCGCGCAAAAGGGCAGAGGTGGAGAACGCGAGCAGCATGAAAATGTTCGCCGCTATGCCAAAGATGGGGATGAAGGGGTGCAGCGGGAGCGCGAAGGGCCCCGGCTTGCTGTCGGCGTGCCTGCCCAGCGCGGTCGCCAGATTGACCAGACTGCCGGTAATCAACAGACAGATGCCGCTCAACCGCGCCAGTGCGAAGATGTCGCCCCACAGAGTCAGAATAAGCACCGCGCCGCCGACCGTGCTCACGGTTATAACAGGTGTCCTGCGTTGGGGGGGGATATAGGAAAGCAGTGAGGGAAGATAACCTTCCTGGCTCAGAGTGTGCATCTGGCGGTCGATGGTTAAGACAACGCGATTTAGGGCGATGGTGCAAAAGACGATGCCCGCGCCGATAGCCGCCCACCACGCCCACGCCGCGAAGACATCCTGCGCCCAGAGGGCTATGGTTATTGTGGGGAGTTGGGGGTTGCTGCTTTTGAGCCACTGCGCCGCGCTGAGGGTGATGGCGGTGGATAGGAGCGCGGAGAGCACGGTTGCCGATACTAAGACGCGGGGGAGGGTGTAATGAGGACGGCGCATCTCGTCGCGTACCCCGACGATTACTTCCACACTCCAGAGACAAGTGAGAAGTATGCCCAGTCCGACAAACCAGTTATCTGTTGTAGGGAGAGGAATAGCCGCGTCGAGTTGGGGGGGATTTCTACCGCCGGAGACGACGGCTAGTATGAGCAGTAAAACGCAGATGGCTGTGACCAGATAGCTTTGAAAGCGCAGGCTGATGCGTTCGCCGCGAAAATTTATGACCGTTATGCTCGCGATGACGAGCGTGGCTATCAACCAGGTGGGGAGAGCAAAAATGGGGATAACGCGCTGTAATATCGCGGAGATAAGACTGGAGCAGGTCAGGGCGAGGAGCGCGCCCGCGCTCAGTTGACCTAACAATGCCGCCCAGCCGGTGAGGAAGACGCCGATTTCGGGCAGGGTCGTCTCGACTAGGCGGTAGCTGCCGCCGGGGCCGGGGGTGCGCGCCGCGATTTCGCCATACGCTAAAATTGTGGGGAGGAAAAGAAGGGCGATTAACAAAAAGGAGAGCGGCGCGGAGATTCCTGCCGTGTTGATGAGCGGCTGTAAAAGGGCGAACAAGCCTATCGCGGTGAAGACGTGGACGCTCACTGTGATGGCGGTATAGAGGTGGAGGGCGCGAAAAAGTTGGATGCTCGCGCTGGCGCGGAGTGTCTCTTTATTATTGGACATAGGAGGAACAGCTCCTTGCGTTTGATTTTCCAGTTAGTACTACAACGAGACTTCGCGCTA
>CAZSIG010000529.1:0-3291 GCA_964606195.1 uncultured Anaerolineales bacterium | reverse complement strand
TTTCTGGCTCACGTTCTGAGCATAGCTTTTAGCCAACTACGCGAGAACTGAACAGCCCTGATCTACTGTAGGACTTACGCAAAATCGCACTATAACTAACCACAGAGAGCGCGGAGAACATTGGGAAAGATTTTTGGTGACGGTTATACACGATCATTAATATTCATTAAAAGTCATATTCGCGGCGCGATAGAAATTTTTCCAGAATACTCTGCGCTCTCAGCGTGCTCGGCGGTAAAAAAATATTCCGAATTTGCGCAAGTCCTATACTGTTTGTTTTTTCTACACGATGTAACAAACGCGATCCCCTGCCAACTCCTCTACCTGTTCACGAACCTTCTTTATTACCTCGGGTCTATCTCCGTCCTTAATCATCGCGCTGACGCATTGGGCGATGACGCGCATATCTTGCTCGTCGAAACCGCGCGATGTCACCGCGGGGGTCCCTATCCGTATACCGCTCGTCTCGTTCGGCGGCAGTGGATCGTAAGGGATTTTGTTCTTATTGACCGTCAAACCGACCTTTTCGAGCCGCTCTTCTGCCTCGCGCCCACTTATGCTGTTAGGTCGCAAATCCACTAGTACCATGTGATTATCTGTTCCGCCCGAAACGAGGCGAATACCATTTTTCTGCAACTCTTTCGCCAACACCTGCGCGTTTTTGCGTATTTGTTGTTGGTATCTCTTAAATTCCGGATGGAGCGCCTCGCCCAGCGCGACCGCCTTCCCCGCGATCACGTGCATCAGAGGACCCCCCTGCGTGCCGGGAAATACCGCCTTGTCTATCGCTTGGGCGTATTCCTCTTTACACAGAATCAACCCCCCCCGCGGACCGCGCAGGGTTTTGTGTGTCGTTGTCGTCACTACGTGAGCGTGAGGTATCGGACTGGGATGCTCACCCGCGGCGACCAGCCCCGCGATGTGTGCCATGTCTACCATCAGATACGCATCGACCGAGTTCGCGATGGCGCGCATACGTTCGAAGTCAATGATGCGCGGATATGCGCTCGCGCCCGCGACGATTATGCGTGGTTTGTGCTTCTTCGCCACAGCTTCTATTTCATCGTAATCGATCAATTCTGTCTCGCGGTTTACGGTGTATGATTTGAAGTTGTATAGTTTTCCGGAAAAATTGACCGGGCTGCCGTGCGTTAAATGCCCACCATGATCGAGGCTCATGCCCAGGATGGTGTCGCCGGGGCTCGCCAGAGCGAGGTAAACCGCGAAGTTTGCCTGCGAGCCAGAGTGGGGCTGGGCGTTGACATGCTCCGCGCCAAACAATTTCTTGGCGCGGGCGATAGCCAGATTTTCCACCACATCCATGAACTCGCAGCCGCCATAGTAGCGATGTCCGGGATACCCTTCCGCGTATTTGTTCGTCATAATAGAGCCTTGCGCGATCATCACCGCCTGGCTGACGAAATTCTCTGATGCGATCAATTCCAAGAGACCACACTGCCGCGAACGTTCCCCTTCGATTGCCGCGTATACCTCCGGGTCTGCCGATGCCAAAATGTTGTTGGGCGCGCCGACCTTGAGCTTATAAGTCCATTGACCTACTCCTCGTTGTTCATACTTTTCCTCTTTTGCCATTTTTGACCTCCTAAAGTTTACCGCGAGTGTTACCGAAAAGACGAGTGGGCAATTGACAAAACTTAGCACTTAGGGTAAAATGCGAGTCGTTTACCGCGTCGTTCGTTAATCTGAGGGGGCTGGCGCGGGCGCGGGTGCTTCAAGCTCGATGGATGTGGGTGATGGTGTGACTGTAGGTGATTCCCGCGAAGTACGTTCCGTTGGCTGTACATAGGGAGTCGCGGTGGGGGTAGGGGGAATAGGTTGTGGTAGCGCGACGGCGAATAAGCCGCAGATCATACTTAATGCCACTAGTAAGCTGATCACCCATAGAATAGCTTGTTGTCTCCTTCGAATCGCTCTCATTATAAGACGACCTCCAAAAAGTTCATTAGAAGAATTCTTTCGTAATTATAGCATATTTCGCTAAGGATGTCTAAAGATGGACTAAATCCTGGGTACCCGCGCAGTTAGCTTCAGGCATAAAGCCCGCGTTTGCATAGCAAGCTTGACTTTTATAGAGACGACGAGGCGCGACCGGAGAGTTTGTATCTACTGTAAGTGGCGCGTAGATGAAGAGGGGGGCTTCGCGTGTTTGGGACTATAGTGGCATGAAAAGAATAAAATTCAGCAAAGAAGAATTACATCTGCTTTACCGGAGGAGGTTATAGATGGCTTATCCAGTGAATGAAGCACTGGGGGGGCTGGTTGTTGGGGTTGCTCCATTGGTTATGGGTCGAATGATCTGGGAGAGTCTGTTCGGCGTAGGAAAAGATGGCGAAGAACGCGAGGGACCCGATTTACAGTATATTATACTCCCCCCTTATGAAATTCCCAGTTTGATTGTGGTCAGTGGTTTGATTTTGCAAAATAAAGGTACGCAAGCCGCGACGAACATAAATATTATGATTGAATATGAGAATAAGAACAGTCAAATTGGGCATATGACAATCGTAAGTGATGAAAATTATGTGCTGCGCGGTGGGGGTGAAAGACACTCTTTCGCGAGATTGAGAATGAGGAGATTATCGCCCGAATCTAGTTTGTTTGTCTATTTTTCCGGAGCCAGCGCGGTAACTCCAAAGGTTACAGTAACTTCAACGGAGAACAGCTAAGGTTGCTTATGAATATTGATTCTTATCGATTTGGAAAGATTGTAGTAGATGGACAAGCGTATACGTCAGATGTGATTATTTATCCTGACCGCGTAGATGCCGATTGGTGGCGCGAAAAGGGACATAGTCTGTGTATGGAAGATTTGAAGGAAGTCATTGCGGCGAAGCCAGAGGTGTTGGTAATTGGCACTGGATTACCCGGATTGATGAGTGTGCCTGAGGATGTGCGGTCCCATTTGGAACAGCAGGACATAGAGGTAATTGTCCAAAACACCGGTCAGGCGTGGAAAACTTATAACGCGCGAAGTAATAACGATAAAACTGTAGCCGCGTTTCATCTAACTTGCTGATTGGCGAATAAGGGATTTTGAAATACGAAGAACGCGAATTTATTGGAGTGTAAGAAGTTAAAAGACCCTAAAGGTTTTCGAAACCTTTAGGGTCTTTTTTTAAGAGCCTGTTTTCAAAGTCCCTGAATGGCTTCTATGCTCAAGCTATAATTTACAAACAGATTCTGAGTGGAAAAACGATATCCTTCGCTACGTTCAGGGTGACATACTATATAGAACTTACGCAAGTTCAGGCTAATTTTACCGCTGAGGGC
>CAZSIG010000528.1:0-3296 GCA_964606195.1 uncultured Anaerolineales bacterium | reverse complement strand
CCGACGGCGCGCCGCAGCATCACAACTTCCACGACGCGGGGGATACGGATTGGGTGCGGTTCACAATCGCCACTACGCAAACTACCATCATTGAAGCAACTAACGTGGAAACTAATGCTAATCTCGTCCCTGAAATTCGCAGTTCTTGCACCGCGTCCCCCGATAGTGGGGAGATAATGTTCGGTCCCGGTTTTCGGCTCACTTACCCTTGTTTCGCCCCGGGAACCTATTTCGTGAAGATATACAACGAAGATTCTGCAAGCTATGGCGCGCAGACGGGCTACGACTTCGCCGTCTATGTGGATACTGTACCCCCCACCGCGCCGCTGGGGCTGGAAGCTATCCCCGGCGATGGGCAAATTCGCTTGACCTGGGCTCGCCATGCCGAGAGTGATGTACGCGGTTATCACTTGCACTATAGTACCGCTTCAGGTACGTACTCGCAGACAGTAGATATTGACGGGCGCAACACTGTCGCGCACGTTTTGACTGGCTTGACCAACGGGCAAACGTACTACCTCGTCCTCAGCGCGTACGACTGTATGGGGAGAGAGGGTACGTTATCTTCTGAAGTCGTCGTGAGCCTAGACGATTCGCCAGATACCAATCCCCCGCAGATTGAGATTCTCCGTCCAGAGTGGGAGGAGGGACAAGAAGTTTATACAGCTACTACCAGTCTGGCTACTATTGTTGGCGAAGCCAGCGACGCGGAGCATAACCTGAGCCATGTAATCATTCGTAACGCTACGAACGGGATAGAACAAGGTGACTATGACTTGGATAATGATGGAGATATCTTCATGGTTGGAGATATCCCGCTGGAGCCAGGAGATAACTTGTTGGAAGTTCGCGCCTATGACACAGCAGGAAATGTGGGGCTAGTTTCCTTCACCGCGCGACGCATTATTCCTCAAGGCGCGGTGGTCATCATCGCGGGGCGTGAGAGCGCCGAGGATGAGTTGAATAGAAACATAAACAACTGTACTAACAATGCGTACCGCTTGTTCCTGCGGGCAGGTTATACCGCAGATGGTATCTATTATCTCAACCATGCCGACCAAGATGCCGACGAGGATGGACATAATGACGTAGATGCCAATGCCAACCCCGCGAACTTGCAGCAAACCATCACCGATTGGGCGGCAAATCGGTTGGCAGGCGGGGGTAAGTTCTATCTCTACATGATGGATCATGGGGGGACAGAATATTTCTGCGCTGATAGCTGCGCGGCGGAGGGGCAGGTCACAGTGGAAGGGCTGCGAGACTGGCTGGATACCTTGCCCGCGGATGTAGAAGAGAATGTTATCATTGAGGCATGTTTCTCCGGCGGGTTCATAGATAACGCGGGGTCCACGCTGGCAGAATCAGGACGTATGGTGTTGACCTCTGCCTCCGCACACAGCATAGCTCATCCCTCACCGGACGGCGCGGCATTCTCGGATCAACTCTTTGATTATTTGGCTGGAGAGAAAAGTTTCAAAGAGAGCTTTGACTATACTAACCAATTCCTGAGCGTAATCCACCCTGACCAACAACCCTGGTTAGACGACAATGGAAACGGAATTCCCAACGAAACTTGGGATGATGGGCGTTTCGCGGATGAACGGTATCTCATTATGGGAGGATTTGGGAATATGGGACCGCAACCAGAGATGAGTACAGCACAGATATACTACCCTGGCGGAAGAAGACGGGTAACGGTACGAGCCGGGGAACGTCCCGGAGAGTTGGTGTATGCGGATATATTTTCGGGGACTGGGAGCGTGAACCTATTGCAAGAAGGTACAACCATGCCGCGATTCACCGCGCCGCTGGTGGAGTTACATGACGATAACGGGGATGGTATATACACGGGCGAATACGCGGAGTTCGACCCCGACGAGCACCTGGCGATAATATATGCGCGAGATATAGCGGGGATAGGTAGCACGCCAATTGGCGCGGCGCCGAAAGAAATAGTAGTCCCCGCGCTAACCCCCTGGGGCATCATCCTCATCACCGGCGCGCTCGCGGCGGCGCTATACACACAGCGGCGAAGATGAATTTGTCCAGACTTCCGAAGTCTCCCAGACTTCGGAAGTCTGTCAACGTACCCCCAATTGCCGCGCTAGCTCTAGCGCGGCAATTTGTATTTTAACAATCTTCTGTGTTACAATATTAACGGTAATTTAACTGTCGATATATAGAAAACCATTGAAATTGTTCCCTAATAAGCTGGGCAGAAAATAGGACGCGGATTTTCGCGGATTCACGCGGATAAATGGCTTAAATCCTGAAAATCCGCGTGAATCCGCGTCCTTTATAATTACTTACCCGTTCAAAATTTTATTTGGGAACAAGTCTATTATCAATTTGCCATGTCCCTAAAACGCATCAACCTGGAAGAATTAGCAGATCGTTGTGCAGCGGAAACGCGAAAGTTCAAACGCCGAGAAAAACATGACGAGCGGTTCTGTTTGGAGATATTTCGCCGCGCCATCGTGGAACGCTGTCATAAGGCTTGGGAAAAGGTACTGGCGCAGTATCTCCCCCAAGTGCGCCACTGGGTTTGCCGCTGTACCTCCGCCTTTCGCGAGAGCGAATTGGAAGAAGTGGCGGCAGACGCGCTGACGCGGTTCTGGGAAAAATATACGCCCCAGAAGTTCAGTCGCGGGAAGGGCTTGCGCAGTGTGCTAACCTACCTGCGCGCCTGCGCCGTCAGTGAAACCCATGAACGCCAACGGCAGTTTCAGAAACGCGCCCTCGAAATGGCTTGGGATGACCTCTGGCTACCCACTCCTGATACCGCGCACCCTTCAGCGGAAGAGGTCATATTAGAAGATTGTCAGACGGAGCAAATCTGGGCTAGGGTGCGCGAACAATGCCATAACGAACAGGAAATCGTCATCGTCAGGGCGATGTTCGTCGCGGGCTTGAAACCGAGTCAAGTACAGACGGAACACGCGGAGCTATTTCCCGCTGTACAAGATGTCTACAGAATCAAGCGTAACCTGCTCGACCGGCTGCGCCGCGACGATAAATTGAATAAATTGCTCTGAATATATTTGACCATGCCCCAAAAATGGGGCATTTTGCGTTTATAGTAGTAGAAGAACGGAAATTATCTACTAACTACCCAGACTTACGCAGCAGGATGCTCCGCGGGGGTAGGATTTTCTCAAAGTCGCGTCGTTGGGGAAATATGTCACCCTGAGCGCCGCGAAGGGTCTCGTTTTATCAATAATTGTAGGCATTTTGCCCTACATGTAATAGTTATAGCGAAAACGAGATGCTTCACTGCGTTCAGCATGACACTT
>CAZSIG010000527.1:0-3307 GCA_964606195.1 uncultured Anaerolineales bacterium | reverse complement strand
GGCTTCTTCCAATTTATGAGTGCCGATGAGCAAAACACAGCCGATGATGAGATACCTCAAGGATTCGTTGCACTGAATGGCGCGTTTATCAATGATGGTGACATAAACGGGCGAATGCCTGTCAGTTTTGCTTCTGGAGTGATTCAGTTAATGGATGACTGGGGTCCCAAGTTGACTTACGCGAAGGTGAATACACATGATGAAGCGAAGATTAAAAAGGTTGGCAAGGGGCTAGACCGCGTACGAAAAAGCGTCATCTTTCCATACCGAATAACCAGGACCGGACGCGGTTTTACAGCATACGAGCGGATAGATAGCTGACAAACACAAGCCCGCGAGGGCATTCAAGTTCTAGGCAACTAGCGCGACAAGGTGCCCGGCACTTTCCGAAGTGCCGGGCACCTGACCAACCATAGCGGGGACACCTACCGCCGCCCTCGCGTTCCCAACTTCATAAAAACCTATGAGAAAATTTCATAAGTTCTTATGATGACTCTCGCCTCGTGGTATGCTATAATTGATAAAATTGTTCGGAAAGTAGGAGGTACTCATGCTCGAATATACCGGACACCCCTTCGTGGATGTCGGCGCGGCGACCATCGCCGCGTTTGTGAAAAAACCTGACCTCGCCGAGATAACCGAAGCAGACCTGAATGACATCGCGGACTACATCACACGGCATTATCCCCACCGCCCCTTATCCTCAATGGCGGTGATTATGTTCATCAACTCCGGTTTTGTACAGCCCTCGTTCAAAAAATATCCAGAACGGCGCGTAGCCTACGCCAATCAAGTACTGCGCGGCTATCAAGAGGGGCGCAGTACGCTGCCCGAAACTTGCGTCTTTTGCCCTCGCCCAGCCGCCATGCGCGCCTACCGCGAGCATATCCCCCTAGCGAGCAGCCGCAAGAGCATCAACTTCTACGCGGAGGGCGACGTCGGACTGCCCATCTGCGGGCACCATTTACTCTGTATGCACGCGTTCCCGCTGGGCGGCGCGATGTGCGAAGGGCGCGTGCTGATTGTCCACGCCGATAATCCCGAACTGACCTATGAATTCGCGCGCCGTTTCCTGGAGCATAACATGAGAGAAGTGACGTTATTAGAACCATCTAATAGCAAGATGGTTGGGCACAAGTACCGCAAGACCGTTTTGGTGAATACGTTGTTGGAAATCGAGCGCGAGCGGAGTATTCTGGCGGACGAGGGAGCATGTTCAGTTTCGGCATATTGGTTGACCAACTACGGTACCAGCGCGAATATAGATATGTTCCACCTGCCGCTGCAAACAGTGCGGTTTCTGCAAATAGCCAATAGTCACCGCTATGCGCGCGCTTGGAACGAAGTGGTGCACCGCGCTTGGCAGGAAATTACCCGCAAAAAAGGGGGCGAAAAAGTGACCTATCGGCGCAACTGGCTCTACGAAGACCTCTTCGACTTGCCCGACAACGCGGCGGGATTTTTACGGCGCTACTTGCTGCGCCAACCGCTGCGCAAGACGCGCCGCATCGGCAAAGATGACCCGCGCTTGACCTATTCGCTACGGACAGAAGCTAATCTGGTATCATGGGACTTGACTCAACTATTTTTACAGGAGGTGATGAATATGGACAAAATCAGGATTGAGGCGATACGTCAACTGGGGGACCGCCTGGCGAATTATGTACAAATTTATGGCGAAAATATCCTCAAAGAGATTATGCTGGCGCGTGGGTATCCTAAACTGCGCCTAATACTAATTAGAGCCAACAACCGCGTCACTCAAGGTGGGCAGCCCCCGCTGCTGACCTTCGACGATTTTATTGAAGTGTTCGAAGTGAGCGCGGAGACGGCGCGGCATGATTGGTCGCTGGCGCGCGATTTGGTGTTGGTGCGTATGGTAGAACAACTCTACGCCGCGGAATGGTTCAAGCAACATCAAGATATTCTTAAAGAAGAGATTGTCGAAGCTGAAAGTTGAAATGGGGTAGGGCAGGTTTCCATACCTGCCGGTTTCTGTATATCAGCGGGATGGTGACTATGAAAGCTGCCCTACGAATAAATAGTATATGTGAAAGGAGAGTGAAACAATGGCTTTTGTAACTGGCTTAATGTTAATTGATGCCCCCGCCGCCGCGTTGAACAATTCGGGCGACCCTATATATAACGCGCGGACCGAGAATACCTCCGCCGTCAAATATATCCACACGCGCGCCGAGGGGGACTATCCTTACGTATCCGCGCAGGCTTTTCGCGCCTGGCTGCGCGGGACACTGGAACGGCGCAATCCCGAATGGCAAACCGCGCCGATTTATAGAGAGAAAAAGGTCGCCTACACTGACGCTAACCCGCTAAAATGGTGGGACGATGATTTGCTGGGCTATATGCGCGCCGAATCTAAAAAGCTATCGGCGAAAGAGAAAGAAGCCCGCGCCGCAGACGAGACGCGCGCCGCGGCAACCCCGACCACCACGACCATCACGCGGCTGTCGCCCTTCAGAGTTAGCACTCTCGTCTCGGTCGCGCCGGTCTATCTCACCACTGATTTCGGCGTCATGGCGCGCCAGGAGGGGGATGCCGTGCCCTTCGAACACCAATTCTACCGCGCGGTCTTGCAAGGATTATTTTCCCTCAATTTACATGCCTGCGGCACATTCACCTACATCAATAAAACCGGCTATCTCAATCTGGATGACACGCGTCAGGAATTGGCAAAAGAGCGCGATTTGGAACATATAGAGCAAGAAAAAGCATACCGGCTGCCGCTGACGGAGAGAAAAAAGCGCGTCCGGGCACTATTTGATGGCTTGGCGCATTTAGAGGGCGGCGCGAAGTTGACACTGCACTATACCGATGTCTCGCCCGCGTTAATCGTGATGGCAGTCACAAAGGGGGGTAACAATATCTTCGGGCATGTAATCAGCGCGGACAGCCGTTGGAATATGGTCTTTAACTGCGCCGCGTTGCAGGAAGCGTTGGGCGTCTTCAAAGATGAACTACTCTCCGATGTATACATCGGCTGGGTCACCGGCTTCGCAGATGAGCAGCGCGCCGCGCTAGTCACCGCCCTCGCCGACGAAACCGCGCTACAACCCTTCGCCGACATCGTCCATCTCATGCACCCGCGCGAGGCGTTCGCGGCGTTGACGAACGATTTGGAGACAGGCGACGCGTGGTTAGCCTAGGAGCACTCTTAAACCCTCCCGCAGGTTGGAGTTTCCTGATAAAACATATTGTTCTACAGTTCTAATAACCGAGGCTCTCTGGGATTTCGCATGGTAGGGCAGGTTTCTTACCTGCCGCATCCATAATCCATAATTAACCCCAA
>CAZSIG010000526.1:0-3312 GCA_964606195.1 uncultured Anaerolineales bacterium | reverse complement strand
TAGGCGGCTCCTCATTGTTTGTGCTGCTGACGCTGGCGGGACTGCGCGAGTTTTATGACCTCAATCGGCGCGTTCACAATGACTACTTTTTAGCCGAACTCACTCAAAGGGTAGAGGCAAAAGAATTGAACATAACCTGTGGCTACGCCGACCGCTACGTGCCGCTTTTCGGGGGGATAGCCTATCTTGACTATCGCGGTAAACTGTACCAAAAAGAGATACTGCAAGAGCCTTTGGCTACTTACGAGCGATTGGACACGTGGGTAGAGGATTTGCCGTTGGTGGCAATATCCACCGGCATCATGCGCGAGTCTGGCGATGTGCATGGGCGTATGAGACCGCGATATATCGAAGAGTACGATGCCTGGCAAGAACGCGGCGGTGCTGAGCCGCCTATGGTGGGGTTCATGTCCGGAGCGTGGGAGACCGCGTGGCGCGGTAAAATCGCGCTGTTAGAGGGAGATTTGGAAGCCTTCGGTGAACTGATGAACGTGAATCACCGATTAGTGAATGAGATGATGGACTACTGCGGTTTTCCCGACGGCGCGGGCTGGGCTAACAATGCCCTAATCGACGCCGCGCTAAATAATGGCGCGTTGGGAGCTAAACTGACCGGCGCGGGGGGAGGCGGCTCGGTCGTCGCGCTGACGCATCCGGGGCAAGAGGGCAAACTCATGGAATTGTGGCGGCAGAAGGCTGCCGAACTAGGGCTGGATATGGCGCGTATTTATCGTTTGACCATCTCGCGGCACGGGCTTAATGTGGGGGTGAAATAAAATGCAAGGGGTTATTCTCGCGGCGGGCAAAGGTTCACGTCTCCATCCCATCACGCTCACGCGTTCCAAAGCGATGGTGCCGATTTTGGGCAAACCGATGGTCGAGCGCGTCATGGAGGATTTGGCGGAGAATGGCGTAGATGATTTCATTCTCGTGGTCAGCCCTGACGACCGCTATATCACGCGGTATTTCCGCCGCGAGTTCGAGATGGATGTGGATGTGCGTTTCGTTTATCAGCCACAGCGGTTGGGCATGGCTAACGCGCTCAGTTGCGCCGCGCCGCTCATCACCGAGGATTTCATTCTGTCCGCGTGTGACAATTTAATCTCAGGGGAGCATGTAGGGCGAATGATAGAGATGTGGCATCCATCCCCGCGACCTAACGCGGTGTTGACTGTCATGCCGGTTGAGGCGGCGCGCTTGGGGAGCGTGGGAATCGTGGAGATGAAAGGAAAGTGGATAACGCGCATTGTGGAAAAGCCCAAGCCGGAAGAGGCGCCGTCGAATATTTCTAGCTTACCGTTGTATTGTTTCACCCCGTGCGTTCTCGATTATTTGCCGGAGGTGACTCTTTCGCCGCGCGGTGAGTACGAACTACAGGATGCCATTCAAATGGTTATCGACCGCGATGGGTATGTGTGCGGGGTGAGTGTGGAGAAACGCTTGACGCTGACCAGTCCTGCCGATTTGCTGGCTATCAATCATCATTATTTGACCAATGGCAACAATCATCATCCGCAACTAGCTCCGTACAAAGTTGGTCCCAACACGCGGCTGATTACGCCATTACACATTGAACGCGGCGCGGTAATTGGTGCTAATTGTGCTATCGGCCCCAACGTCTACATCGAACGTGATTGCCAGATTGGAGATAGCGCGACTATAAGAAACGCGGTGCTGCTGCGTGAGGCGATTGTATCGAGTGGGACTATTGTAGAAGACCAGGTGGTATCGTAATGGGACTTACATAACTACGCGCTAAATCTTTACCACTGAGCCACTGAGGACACTGAGCTTAACGCTAATGAGTTCTATTGATAACTAATGAACGCGATTGACGAGGGAACAACTCCGTGTTCTCCGCGCCTCTGTGGTGAAATAATTGTTTCTGCGCAAATCCCGCGTGATTTGGAATACTGGAGGAAAGAGAAGGCTAAATGCGGTTAAAAGATTGTAATATTGCGATTGTGGGATTGGGGTTGATGGGAGGTTCGCTGGCGGGCGCGCTGCGAACGCGCGGTTTATGTCGTGAGGTCATCGGGGTGGCGCGCCGCCGCGAGAGTATCGATCAAGCGCAACGGCGCGGTTTTATCGACTGGGGAACGACTGAAATAGCTGAAGGGGTGCGCGACGCGCAGGTGGTGATATTGGCGACTCCGGTGCGCCATATCTTGAACACAATTTCACACATCGCGGCACTTTTACCACCTAATTGCATTTTGATGGACATTGGCAGCACGAAGAGTGCTATCATGGCGGAGATGGCGCGATTGCCAGAGCATATACAGCCGTTAGGCACACATCCGATGTGTGGTAAGGAGGTCGCGGGGCTTGATGCCGCCGAACCGACGCTGTACAAAGATGCCCCTTTCGTCCTGACTCCACTACCGCGTACTAGTTCGGAGACGGTCGCGTTCGGAGAGGGGTTAGCCTGTGCCATAGGAGCACGGCCTATGATATTAGATGCACAGAAGCATGACCGCTTAGTAGCCACAGTTAGTCATTTGCCTTACTTGCTGGCTATGACACTAGTGAATACCGCGGAAAGCGTAAGCACGGAAGATGCGCGAGTATGGAACCTCGCGGCGGGCGGATTTCGCGATACATCGCGCGTCGCCGCGAGCGAAGTTACAATGATGCTAGATATTCTGTTGACCAACCGTGCGGAGGTGCTTGGTGTTCTGGATAATACTATAGCGCAATTGATTGATGTGCGCGAGCGCATTGAACGGGGAGATGAGGAGGGCTTACGCGCTATCATGACTAATGCCCAAAAGCGGCGCGAGAATATGTTTACCCAAGACGATGCGCCAAACGATGCGAACGTCACCATCGCGGAACTCCAACATTGGGTAACCACGTTTCGCGACGAGCGCGATTGGCTACAGTTTCACAATCCAAAGGATTTAGCGGTGGGCATTGTGCTGGAAACGGCGGAGCTATTGGAACATTTTCGGTTTAAGACTGTTGAGGGGATTGAGCAGATGTTAGCGGAGGATGTTGAACGACGTAGGGCTGTTGAGACAGAGTTAGCACATGTGCTGTGGCAAACACT
The DNA here is from genome assembly GCA_964606195.1 of uncultured Anaerolineales bacterium. Lineage (GTDB taxonomy): Bacteria > Chloroflexota > Anaerolineae > CAZSIG01 > CAZSIG01 > CAZSIG01. The sequence continues at coordinate 260 of CAZSIG010000526.1, read as the reverse complement.
AAATTTCGCGTCAATAATGAACTGTGACTTAACTTCAACGCTCAAAGAAGCGATAGCCGAAGCCGCGACGCGGTATCCGGTTGAGAAGGCACGCGGCAACGCGAGCAAGTATACGGAGTTGTAACTGTGTGCCGCGAATTTGACAAAGACAATGATATATGGTATGATACTGCTCGTACTTTTGGGGACGTGGTGTAGTGGTTAACATGCCGGCCTGTCAAGCCGGAGACCGCGGGTTCAAATCCCGTCGTTCCCGCTAG
>CAZSIG010000525.1:0-3314 GCA_964606195.1 uncultured Anaerolineales bacterium | reverse complement strand
CTACACATCGGACACGCGAAGTCCATCTGCTTGAACTTCGGCACCGCGGCGCGTTACGGCGGCAAATGCAACCTGCGGTTCGACGACACCAACCCGACTAAGGAGGATGTTGAGTACGTCGAATCGATCAAGGAAGATATTCGCTGGTTGGGATTCGATTGGGATGACCGCGAATACTACGCGTCGGACTATTTTGAGCAGCTTTATGAGTACGCGGTGAAGCTCATTAAAAAGGGAAAAGCGTACGTCTGCGATCTAAGCGCGGCGGAGATGCGCGAATATCGCGGCACACTGACCGAGCATGGCAAGGAGAGTCCTTATCGTAATCGCTCGATTGAGGAGAATCTCGACCTATTCGAGCGAATGCGCGCGGGGGAATTTCCCGATGGCTCGCGTACCTTGCGCGCCAAGATCGATATGACCTCACCGAACCTACTCATGCGCGATCCGGTCATGTACCGTATTCTACACGCGGCGCATCACCGCACGGGCGACAAATGGTGCATCTATCCGATGTACGACTGGGCGCACGGGCAGAGCGATTCTATCGAGGGCATCACGCACTCTATCTGTACGCTGGAATTCGAAAACAACCGCGAGTTATACGATTGGTATCTCGATCAACTGGAGATATATCACCCGCAGCAGCTCGAGTTCGCGCGCCTCAATCTCACTTACACTGTGATGAGTAAGCGGATCTTCTTACGATTGGTGGAAGAGGGCTTTGTCAGCGGATGGGATGACCCGCGTATGCCTACGCTGTCTGGTTTGCGACGGCGCGGTTATACGCCGGAGGCGATTCGCGAATTGTGTGACCGCATCGGCGTGGCGAAGACTAACAGCGTCGTCGATGTCGCACTGTTGGAATATTGTCTGCGTGATGACCTGAACAAACGCGCCCCGCGCGTCTTTGGGGTATTAGATCCGGTGAAGTTGGTCATTGATAATTATCCCGAAGATTTAGTCGAGGAGATGGAATGTATCAATAATCCAGAGGACGAGAGCGCAGGGAAACGCAAAGTTCCATTTTCGCGAGTGCTATACATCGAACGCGGTGATTTTCGCGAAGATGCGCCGAAGAAGTGGTATCGGCTCGCGCCCGGACGCGAGGTGCGGCTGCGCTACGCGTACTACGTCACCTGCACCGATGTGATCAAAAATGAGAATGGTGAGGTGGTCGAGTTACATTGCACTTATGATCCAGAGTCGCGCGGCGGCTGGTCTCCCGATGGGCGTAAGGTGCGCGGTACTTTGCATTGGGTTTCGGCGGAACACGCGCACGAGGTCGAAGTAAGATTGTATGACCGCCTGTTCAATAAGCAAAATCCGCTCGATGTAGAAGAGGGCGAAGATTTCACCGCGAACCTCAACCCTAACTCGCTAGAGGTGCTACCTTCGTGCTACGTAGAGCCGAGCCTGAAGGACGCGGCGCCGGGAAGCATATATCAATTCGAGCGCAAGGGATATTTCTGTGTAGACCCCGATTCGACTGCTGAGAAACTCGTGTTTAATCGCACGATAACGCTGCGCGATACTTGGGCGAAGATCGAGAAGAAACAGAAGCAAAAGAGAAAATAAGCTCTCATAACGCGGGGGAGTATCGTCTTAGAGAGGGATTCGAGATTGATGTCGCGAATATTTTCGCCGCGATTTGATGGAGAACATTGAGTTAGGCACATACTATTTAGGGAAAAAGAATGATCGAAATCTGCCGAGAAAAACTAGGCGATCGAAATGGCATTCGCCATATCAATAAAATTGCCTTTGAAAATGGACCAGAAGCAGCTATAGTGGATAAACTCCGCGAAAATTGTGACATCTACATCTCGTTTGTTGCCGTTAAGGAAGATAACATTGTGGGGTACGTATTATTTACCCCCGTAACTTTGGACAATGTTGATGTGATTGGAATGGGTTTAGCTCCAATGGCGGTTTTGCCCTCACACCAAGAGCAGGGCATCGGATCTAAACTTGTGCGACATGGGCTTGAGTATCTACAAAAATCTGGCTGGCCGTTCGTTATTGTCTTGGGGCATCCAGAGTATTACCCGCGCTTTGGCTTTGAATTGGCATCTCGTTACCGGATCCGGAGTCAATGGGAAGACATTCCCGATGAAGCATTTATGATCGTCGTCAACAATCCAGCTGTATTACCCCAGGCTGGTGGTGTAGCTAGATATCGCGGAGAATTTGATGAAGCCATTTAGGGTTCTACTTCAGCGGATTAAGCTGATGAGACCGCGTTCATTTACATTTATGCGCGGTCATGCAAAATCAAAAATCCGCGCTATCCGCTTAATCCAAGGTTTTTCAAGAGCAAAACCGGCTGGCAGGTGAAGAAATCGATATGTGGAATACAGTAGGGCACGATTGGACAATTGAGTTATTAACCCGCAATTACCAAATCGGGCGCGTCGCGCACGCTTACCTTTTCACCGGCCCCGCGCAGATCGGTAAGACGACGCTGGCGATGGATTTCGCGCGTATGGTCAACTGCATCGGCGCGGAGCCACCTTGTGGTGAGTGCCGCTCCTGTCGCGCCATAGCTGATAATCGGCACCCCGATGTGCATATCATCGGCGAAGAGGATGCCAACAAGATCAAAATCGCGCAGATGCGCGAGTTGCAACATGAGGCAACTATATCTCCCTATGAGGGGCGATACAAGGTGTTCGTTATTCCGAACTTCGAGCGCGCCACTCGCGAAGCTGCCAATAGTCTGCTAAAGACGCTGGAGGAACCGCCCGCGCGCGTGCTGTTACTGCTCACCGCGCTTGATACCGACTGGCTATTGCCCACGATTACCTCGCGGTGTCAGATATTAAACCTACGGACATTGAGCATCGCGGCGGTGGCTGCCGCGTTGCAGGAACGTTGGCGAGTAGAGCCTGCGCGCGCGAAACTGCTCGCACAGTTGTCTGATGGACACATCGGCTGGGCGATTACGGCGCACGAGGATGAAGAGATGTTGCAAGAACGCGCCGATATGCTGAAAGAACTGCACACGTTACAAAGTGGAACGATACCTCAACGAATGCAATTTGCCGAGAAGTTGAGCAAAGATGCGGAGAGAATTCAGGACACGTTGATGTTATGGCTGCAATGGTGGCGCGATATTTTGTTAATCAAGGGCGCGTGTACGGACGCGGTGATCAACGTTGATTGTGAGGAGAGTCTGAGCGCGAACGCGGCGCGGTACACGGTAGCGCAAATACAAAATATGATTGTGAAGATTCAGGAAGCGTTGAATCTGTTGGATACGAACACTAATACGCGATTGATATTAGAAGTGCTGATGCTGGAAATACCATCTG
>CAZSIG010000524.1:0-3316 GCA_964606195.1 uncultured Anaerolineales bacterium | reverse complement strand
AACGCGGAGTTTTCTCTAAGGAATAATTTTGCAACCATCATACGCGGTCATATCCCATCATTGAAAGTCATATTTCTTAGCCGCCAAAAGTTATATCCAAAACTCTGCGCTCTCGGCGTGCTCGGCGGTGAAAAATACCCCGAAGTTGCGTAAGTCCTAACTGATTTACACTGATGAGTTGGATTTTCTCAGACTTCTGAAGTTTTCCGAAACTTCGGAAGTCTATACGCGGTCAACAGTAGTCAGCAATTGCTAACGAACATGCCCGCGCGGTTATCAAATCCAACTTGGCGCGAATAGCGAACAATTAGTGCAAATTCGCGAAATTAGTGGCATATCCTCCCTTATCCTCCCGAAATCCTAAAGCCCCCTAAAAATCAGTGTGTATCAGTGTCCACTTATAAAACGCGGTTCATAAATTTAAGGGTTAAATCCACAGCTTTATCTAGCTCATCATCCAAAAGCAATACATGACAAGAGTTCTCCAGCCAGTGGATTTCCTTATCAGTGGAGCCGATTTCGCGGTCGATGATGTCCGGTACTTCGGGAGCGACGGAGGTATCGTGCCGCCCTTGCATGATGAGAATCGGTTGTTTAATGCGCGGCAGGCGCCCGCGTATCTCATTTTGCAGTTTCAGCAGTTGCTGCGCGCCGCGTAGGGGATGCACCGGATAGCCCTGCCAGCGGTCGGCGCGGTCGATTGAGTCTTTAGGCAATGAGGATATGAACAGCGAGCCTATTTTGAGCTTTATCAGGTCGAGCGTGGTGGTTTGAGCAATTAACGCGGGGGCGTAGGCGAGAATACCCTCGATATCCTCATATTCGCTGGCGATGTAGAGCGCGAGCAGCGCGCCCATCGACTCGCCGCCGACGAAGATGCGTTCGCAGTTTATCATCAATTGCAAATAGGCGCGTTCCATCGCCTGCGCCCAATCTTCCCAAGTGTGCTTATTCATATCTTCGGGCGTGGTGCCATGTCCGGGCAGCAGCGGTCCCGATACGGTGTAACCCTTCTCGTGCAGTATTTTCGCCAGACGGCGCACCTCTACAGTCGTCGCGGTGTAGCCGTGCGAGAGCAGCACGCCAACCTCGCCACCCTCCCAGAAAAACGCGTCACCCTCGAATTGTGGGTTGTGAATTGCTGATTTTTCAGTCATAATTTTCTCCTTTTAATGTTTTAGCGGTCAGCTAAATAAAGTTAGCTTCGCGTAGCGTAGGGCAGGTTTCTTACCTGCCGTTTTTACTGATGATCTAGAACGGCGGCTAAGAAAGCCGCCCTACGCAGGCTACGCGGATTTGTGGGGTAGGGCAGGTTTCCATACCTGCCGTTTCTGCTGCCGCGCGGTAGCGTTATGTGCCCGTCACCTGACTTTGGAAAGCCCTAGCCCTAGCCGCCGTTGTGTCGTCCCCGCGAAGTGGCAGGTAAGAAACCTGCCCTACATGGTCAAAGTAACTAGCCTTTCGTCGCGCCCAAAGTCAATCCTTGCATGAAGTAGCGTTGGAGGAAGATGAAGACGATGACGGTGGGTAAAACCGCGATGAGCGCGCCCGCGGTGATGATACCGTATTCGGTGACGTATTGCCCTTGAAGTTTCGCCAAGCCGGTAGTAATCGGCTTGATTTCATCGCGCTGGATGAGCACCAACGCCCACAAGAAATCGTTGAAAATCCAGGTGAATTCCAGCGTCGCGATGGCAGCCAGCGCGGGTAGCGTAAGCGGCATCATAATCTGCCAGAAGATGCGAAACTCGCCGCAGCCATCGATGCGCGCGGCTTCGAAAATCTCTCCCGGCATGGTGCGCATGTAATTACGCAGCACGAAGGTGCAGAAGCCGAGCTGAAACGCGGTATGGATGAAGATTACCGCCAGATAGGTGTCATAGATGCCCAAGAAGTCGCTCAGGCGGAACACCGGCAGGAGCAAAATCTGGAAGGGGAGCATCATTCCCGCGACGTAGGTAAACAGAATCAGGCGGTCGCCGGGGAAGCGGAACCGCGCCAGCGCGTAGGCAGCTAGAGATGATAGAAACAGAGTGGCTACCAGTGCTGGCATGGTGATGATGAAGCTGTTGGGTAGATAGTGAGATAATCCGGCGCGCTGCCACGCTTCGATGTAGTTAGAGACGGTGAGGGCTTTGGGAATGGAGAGGAACCCGCGCATCATAATGTCATCGTTAGTGCGAAACGAAGTCAAGACTCCCACCACGACCGGAATGAGCCAGAACGCGGTCAGGGCATATACGAGAACGTATGCTATTAACTTTCCTTTAGTAATTTTTCCTTTCATGGTTCATTTTCTCCTAGTATTCCAATTCCGTGCTGAGTACGCGCCACAGATATACAAAAATAAATCCCGCGCTGATGACGAACAACACGACCGCGATAGCCGCGCCGTAGCCCATCTTGTAGTTGTTAAACGCCGAAATGTACATGAAATTTGCTAAGACACTCGAGGCATTGGCGGGGCCACCGCGCGTCATCACGAAGACGAGGTCGAACGAGCGTAGCGAATCGATGATGCTGATGACGACCACCACGACGGTCACGGGGTTGAGCAGCGGCAGGATGACGTGCCGAAAGACTTGCCACGAATTCGCGCCATCCACCTGTGCGGCATCGAGCAGCGCAGGGTCTACTCCCTGTAAACCCGCGAGGTAGAGCGTCATCACGTACCCCACCTGCCGCCAAATCGCGGGGACGATGATACACCAGGTCACTAACTTGGGGTCGCTCAACCAGCCCGTGGCGAATTGTCCTAAACCGATGGCACGTAGAAAACTGTTGAGCAAGCCACTGGCGGGGTGATATATCCAACTGAAAACCAAGCCGATGACGACCAGAGATAGAATGTACGGGGAATAGAACGCGGATTTGATGGCGCGGGCACCGGGAATATCGCGGTTCAATGCCATCGCCAAAGCCAAGCCCATGATCACAGGAACGGTGATGAAAGCGATAACCCATTTCACATTATTGAGTAGGCAAATTCTGAAGACCGGGTCGCCGAATAACCGCGTATAGTTTCTAAACCCGATGAAACTCGGTTCGGAAAGCCCATCCCAATCGGTGAGGCTTAGATAGAATGAATAGAACATAGGCGCGATGACCCAGATGATAAATATGACTAAGGGCACACCGAGAAAAAGATACGGCGTTAGGTTTAATTTACGTCGTATGGTACTGCTTGCCATAATAACTCCTTTCAAAAGAGGCGCAATTCGCATCGCGCCCTAAGATTTTTTCGATGAGGGATATATAAGTGGAGACAGGTAATATTCTCTTAAAGTCAGGTGACGGACACTTACCGCGCGGTTTA
>CAZSIG010000523.1:0-3319 GCA_964606195.1 uncultured Anaerolineales bacterium | reverse complement strand
AATTCGTGAAATTAGTGGCAAATAATCCCCCACAACTCACAATTCACCGCGCCACCAATCGATCACAAAATCGTGAGCGATGGCGCGAAATCTTCCCCAATCCGGTTCCTCCTCCAAACTGTACAGATGCGCGGTGATCTTTGGTAGCTCGTCCAGCGATACCCATTTGTAGCCATCGATTATCTCGTCAGGGTCTTGAGGCTGCGGTTCGCCGCCGGTATACCGCGTAGTGAACACGTAAGAGACGAATTCAAAAGTCTCACGCTGATACTGAAGCGAATACTCCACCAATCCCAGACAACGCTCTAAGTCAGTTCGCAGTCCTGTCTCTTCCATAATCTCGCGTTCCAACGCTTCCTCTACCGTTTCGGAATATTTTACCCCACCGGTCATCAACCGATACGTCCCCGGTGGGTATTTAGGTTTGGTGTGGAGCAAGCAATCATTCGCGTCGTTCAAAATCACCATCACCACTTCGCCGCGGCGGTCGCTCGTTAAGGCACGACGCCAAAACTCCGCGCCGCGTTCACCTATTTCCAGCACACGATGCCAACGCGATAGTTCGTCATATCTTCGTTCTAATTCCAACAACTCACGTTCATCGATCAACGACATAAATCAGCCCTCTGAACTAACTTCCTTTAATTGAGCCGGCAAGCACACGGTGAAAGTAGTCCCTCCCGCTACATCGCTCTCGACGGCAATATCTCCCCCCAACATGTGGCAAAAACGCTGACTGATCGCCAACCCCAATCCAACTCCCCCATACCGCCGCGTCGAGGATTCGTCAGCCTGCGTGAACGGTTGAAAGAGATTCTCTACTTGTTCTCGTGGCATCCCTATCCCCGTGTCGATTACGCGAAAATGTACCCAATCTCTACCATCAACGGTTACACGGTCCACCGCGAGGGTAATCGTGCCATTTGTTGTGAATTTCGTCGCGTTTTTGAGTAATTTAGATAATACCTGCTTGATTTTAGCTACATCGGAGTACATCACACCGATATGCGCGGCGTAGTTTATCTGTAGCACATTACCATTTTCCGCGATGTTAGGTTGTATCTCTCTGGTCAATCCGTTGACCAACGCGGAGACATCGAACGAATCAAGATAAAGCTCCATCGTTCCCGATTCCATCTGAGAGATCGCTAATACATCGTCGATCATTCCCAGCAGATGTTTGCCCGCGGCATAAATCCGATCAAGGTCGGTGACGCAGTCTTCATGCCCCAATTCGGCAGATTCTTCGAGGAGCAGTTCGCTGTAGCCCATAATCGCGTTGAGGGGCGTGCGCAGTTCGTGACTCATATTCGCCAGGAACGCCGTCTTGGCGCGATTCGCGGTCTCAGCTTCCACTTTCGCCTTTTGCAATTCAGCTTCGGCGCGCTTGCGTTCAGTAATATCGCGCAGCACCACCAACCGCCCCGTGAGATGTCCGCGATGGTCATGTAATGGCGAGATGCGCATGTCCAAATACTGCTGGGAACCATTCCCGTTCACCGAAATTTCCGTCTGCGCCCGCGCTACATCTCGATAACGCGCCACCAAATCTGCCCACGTCGCGAGGGCTACCTCCGCGCGCTGTCCCACTCTCATCTCGGAATAGTTTTTGAACAGTTCGCGCGCCGCCGGATTGAGATCTACGACGCGATTGTGTTTATCCAAAACTAGCACCCCGTCGCTCATGCTCTCGATGACCGCGTCGCGTGCCACCGGTACTATGTCCAACAACTGAAATCTAAAGAGGCTCCAGGCAACGATGACGCCGGTAAGCGTGAAGGCAAAAGAGGTCAAATCGAGATTGGGAAGGGGGCTGATGCCCAAGATATAGACCACGTTTCCTATCCACGGTATCACCGCGCCGCACAACAAGGCTATCGTTTGTCTGCGATACAACTGTGAAGAGCGAACCGCGCCTTTCACTAACAAAATAGTACCTAACAATAATGCCACATAAGAATATGCTGAATGAACCCAAAACCACGCGCCATGCCCAAAATCGAGCATCATAAATTGCGCGCTGCCGTTAGGCTCGATGCTGCTCCAGATCAAGCCATGTCGCTCATTGGTCGCGGTTAAGGACATTGTGATAGTGGGAACGATGAACAGCGCGATTATCTTACGGCGCGTCAACCATCTCTCGTGATTGCCGTAAACCAGCGTGAAGATCAGCCACATTATCGGCACGGTGGTGATCCCCAAGTATTGTATTTTCGCCCAGAATATCTTAGCCGACGCGGTCACCGCCGCCAGTTCCAACGCGTAGCCCACCGACCATTCCGCCACGCAGAGCATCATCAAGGCGAACGGCACCGCGCTAGATGCCTCGCGGCGGCGCCACGCGAAGAACGCGGAGATAATCGCCACCTCTGCGGTGGCTAATAGAGCTAAAGCGTACGGGTTAAGCTGCCAATTCATCGATTTATTCCTTACTATCCTTAAAAACTACTAAGACTTACCCAAATTAAATACCACAGGACTTACGCAAATTCAGAATAATTTTACCGCCGAGGGCGCGGAGGGCGCAGAGTTTTCTGGATAGTTTTCTATCGCGCCGCGAGCGTGGCTTTTAATGAATACTTATGACTGGGTATGACAGATACAAAAAATCTTTCCTGTAAATCTCCGCGTTCTCTGCGGTAAATTCCAGCGCGGTTCGCGTAAGTCCTATACCACTTAACCTCAGAGCTTTTTTATCAATCAGAGTTCTGTCTCCAAGCCAACCTACGATAAGAGCCTTTCCATCTTCTCCAATAATCGCGGCAGGTCGACTGGCTTTGACTCATAATCATCGCAACCTACCTCCAGCGCTTTCTCGCGATCTCCCGCCATAGCATGAGCGGTCAGCGCGATGACCGGTATTCCCTGTGTTTCTGACGCGGCTTTTAATTTTCGCGTCGCCTCCCAGCCATCTAAGACGGGTAAACGCATATCCATCAAAATCAGGTCGGGCTTTTCGGCGCGCGCTGATTCTACGCCCTGTTCACCATCGGCGGCAGTGATGATTTTGTACCCGCGCCGTTTAAGCCGCCGTGATAGCATATCGCGATTCATCTCATTATCCTCAACCAACAAAATCTTCGCCATTTACCGTCTCCTTAATCTTTTGTCGTCGTTCATGTAGTTATAACTTCAGCATAAATTTACCGCCGAGGGCGCGGAGAGCGCAGAGTTTTCCTGTCAATCTTTTAACGCGCCGCGACTATGCCTCCTAATAAACGTTCACGACCGCTTATGCCCCTGGGTGTCTAAGTATTATGTACACCCTATGAAAGCGACTTAATTACGCCCTACCTGGCTCTCCGCCCCCGTCCCCGGG
>CAZSIG010000522.1:0-3371 GCA_964606195.1 uncultured Anaerolineales bacterium | reverse complement strand
CGAACATGCTTTAGCATGTTTCCGATAGCCGCGCCGAGTTCACTCGGCGAACCACGCCAAAATCGGTGCCGTTTTGATTGTTTTTTTATCCCGTGTTATAATTTGCGCCAAATGGTGGCGCCGTAGGGCGGCTTTCCATAGCCGCCGTTTTGTGTGTGCCCGAAAGAACGGCAGGTATGGAAACCTGCCCTACCTGTAAAGAAGGAGAATCAACTCATGGAAAAACTATTGGAAATCGCGCGCAAACCCACCACCCTCATCGGGTTCGCGGGCATAGTGGTTATAGTGCTGTACGGCATTTATACTCAAGTCCTGAAGCTGCCCATCTTCAGCGAGTTGGGACAGACCTATACATTCCAGACCATCAACCGCGTCCTCGATTGGGCGTTTGTGCTGGCGATCCTCGCGGTCTTGTTCGTCGGCGTGCACACGCTCTATAAACTGTACATCGAGGGCAAGAAAAACGCCGCCGCTGCCACCGTCAAACTCACCGGCAACGTCCATTTCGCCGATGGCAACCCGGCAAGAGGCGCGGAGGTGTGGGTTCTGGGCATTGACGCCGGCACCAGAGAGACCAACGACCGCGGTTGGTTTGAGCTTGAGGTGCCGGCGCGGGAAACCTGGAAAGTCTGCGCGCGGTACGCCAATTTGCCGCCCGTACAGAAAGAAGTGGCGCGGGTGGACGCGGCGCGAGAGATCATTCTGACGCTGCCCCAAAACGCGCCGCCGCCCCCCTCCCCGCCCGGCAATGATCCTCAACCCCAAGACGATTCGCCCCCGCGTCCCCCCACCGCCAGCGCAAATGCCCTACGCGACGCCTATCTCAAACACCTGCTGGAGGAGACGCGCCCCCTGCCCCTGATGGGCATTGACCCCACGGCTGTGGTGGGGCCGGCGCGCCCCGAACTATCGCTCGCGGCGGTCTACACCGCGCTGCTCACCGAACGCCCGGAGGAGCGCGAGATGGCGCGCCCCGCGCCGCAGGAGATGGCTTGGGACCGCGAGACGCGCCGCTTATCCGCGCTGGAGATGCTCAATCGAGAGAAGTACCTCGCCCTGTTGGGCGCGCCGGGCAGCGGCAAGAGCACCTTCGTCAACTTCGTGGCGTTCTGCCTGGCGGGTGAGATATTAGGCGACGCGGAGGGAAATCTGCGGACGCTCTGTGCCCCTCTCCCCAACGATGATGAGAAAGAGGCGCGTCCGCAGTCGTGGAACTACGGCGCGCTCCTGCCGGTGCGCGTCATCCTGCGCGAGTTGGTCGCGCGCGGCTTGCCCGCCCCCAGCGCCGCGGTGGACGCCGATACCTTGTGGCGGTTCATCGTGACGGAGTTGGGCGAGACGCACCGCACCTACGCGGAGCATCTGTACTGTGAACTGCTGGAGCGCGGCGGGTTGATCCTGCTCGATGGGCTGGACGAAGTGCCCGACGCCGACGACCGCCGCGGGCAGGTCAAGCAGGTGGTGCAAGATTTCGTCAGCCGCTTTCCGCGCTGCCGCTTTCTCGTCACCACGCGCACCTACGCGTATCAAAAACAGGATTGGAAACTGCGCGGGTTCGCCGAAGCGACACTCAGCCCCTTCACCGCGACGCAGATCGCCTATTTCGTGGATAATTGGTATCAGCACGTCGGCGCGGCGCGGGGCATGAACGCGGCGGACGTGCAGGGCCGCGCCGCCGCGCTCCAGACCAGCATACGCCGCAGTGCGCGATTGCGAGAATTAGCGGCGCGCCCTCTGCTGCTGACGCTGATGGCGTCGCTGCACCTCTGGCACGGCAGAGACCTGCCCGAAAAGCGGCAGGAGTTGTACGAAGAGACGGTGAAGCTGCTGCTGGATCGCTGGGAGAGCCAGCGGCTGCGGCGTAACCCGGACGGGACGTTCGAGGTGCAAGAGCCGAGCCTGTCGGAGTGGCTCAACGTCGATCGCGCCGCGGTGCGCCGGGAACTCAATCAACTGGCGTTCGAGGTGCACCGCGACCAGCCGCAGCAGGAGACGACCGCTGACATTTCCCAGACGCGGTTAATCGCGGCGCTGCTGAACGTGAAGGGGCGACATCACACGGTCAACGACCGCGAGTTGGTCAAGTATATCAGCCACCGCGCCGGGTTGTTGGCAGCGCGGGGGGACAAGGTGTACGCCTTCCCGCACCGCACGTTTCAGGAGTATCTGGCGGCGTGCTACATGACTGATCATGTCGATTGGGACGAGTGGGCGGCGATGCTGCGCGCCGATCCGCAGCGGTGGCGCGAGGCGGTGCTCTTAGCCGCCGCGAAGATGGCGGGGGGCGGCGGGTTAATGATTTGGCCGATCGCGCAAGCCCTCTGTGGGGAGACGGAACCGCCTGAGCAGGATGGCAACGCGGCGTGTTGGGGCGCGCTGTTGGCGGCGCAAACCCTGTGGGAGAACCTGGGCGGTGGAGTGCGGCAGGTGGCGGCGCGCAACGCGCCGGTTCGCGACCGCATTCGGGATTGGCTCCTGGCGATTGTGACGCGGGGCTGGCTGCCGCCGGTGGACCGCGCCCTGGCGGGGGAACTCCTCGCCGCGCTCGATGATCCCCGCGATTTAGACGAGATGATTACCATCGACGCGGAGGAGTTTTTGATGGGCAGCGATGAAGATAGTGATGCTAAACCGCACCGGGTTCATCTATCGACTTACCGCATCGGCAAATACCCCGTGACCAACGCGCAGTATTTGGAATTCGTGGAGGCGACGGGGCGCGAGTGGGGTAATTTGGATGAAGCGCGGCGGTTGGAGCGGCAGACCTGCCCGGCGCGGGGGGTGTCGTGGTACGACGCGGCGGCATACTGCAACTGGCGTAGCGAGCGCGAGGGACTGATGCCCTGCTATCGCGGGGAAGGCGATGATATAGAGTGCGATTTCACCGCGGCCGGCTATCGCCTGCCGACGGAGGCGGAGTGGGAACGCGCGGCGCGCGGTACTGATGGTAGGGAATGGCCTTGGGGCAACAAGAGGGAGTGGGACGAGACGAAATGTAATACATTTGAGTTGGGTTTGGGCGACACGACGCCGGTGGGCATATTCCCAGACGGCGCGAGCCCGGTGGGGTGCCTGGATATGGCGGGAAATGTGTTTGAGTGGTGCGGGGATTGGTACGCGGAGGATTATTACGAACATTCCCCGCGGCGAAATCCTACCGGCCCCGTGGAGGGCAGCGGTCGGGTGGTGCGCGGCGGGTCGTTCTACATCGATCGAGACAATGCGCGCGGCGCGTATCGGTTCAGGGACCTCCCAGGTGACAATTGGGACAACTACGGGTTTCGTGTCGTCGTCTTGCCCATTGCTTAGCTCGGCACTCGGGTACTCGGCACTCGGCACTCCGAATCGCCAAAATTTGAATTTTATCTTCG
>CAZSIG010000521.1:0-3371 GCA_964606195.1 uncultured Anaerolineales bacterium | reverse complement strand
ATAGTCAAAACCCGCCAACGCGGTTGGCTCGCTACCCCCGTAGCGAAAGTCCTATATAAGAAACTACACATCCAAAGTCGCGCTCTTCGCGTGCGTGGTGATGAAACGACGGCGCGGGGGCACGGACGAGCCCATCAACATGTCGAAAGTTCGATCTGCTTCCGCGGCATCTTCAATCGTCACACGCAGTAGCTTTCGCTTCTCCGGATGCATCGTTGTATCGAACAAATCCTCGTAGTTCATCTCCCCAAGTCCCTTATATCTTTGTACAGTCACGTTTCCATTATCGAGCTGTTTTAGGATTTTATCCTTCTCTCCCTCTGTATAAACGTATTGTTCTTTACGCTTACGCGTTATTTTATACAATGGAGGTTGCGCGATGTATAGATGACCATGCTCGATCAATGGAGTCATGTATCTGAAAAACAGGGTGAGCAGAAGCGTCGTGATATGTGCGCCATCCACATCCGCGTCGTTCATCACAATCACCTTGCCATACCGCAGATTTTCGATATCGAACTGGTCGCCGATGCCGCAGCCCAGCGCGGTGATCATCGCCTCTATCTCTCTATTATTTAGAATGCGATTGAGCCGCGCTTTCTCCACGTTTAGAATTTTACCGCGCAGGGGTAAAATCGCCTGATACCGTCGATCGCGTCCCTGCTTGGCTGAACCACCCGCGCTGTCACCCTCGACAATGAACAGTTCCGTTCGGTCGGGATTACGGTCGGAACAATCAGCCAGTTTGCCGGGCAGCGTGGAGCTCTCCAGCGCACTCTTCCTCATCACCATCTCGCGGGCGCGGCGGGCAGCCTTGCGCGCGCGACTGGAAGTGAGACACTTGCTAACAATGGCTTTGGATTCGCGACTGTGCTCTTCCAAAAATTGCGCGATCGCCTCGTTGACGACCATCTCCACCTGTCCTCTAACCTCCGCGTTACCCAGCTTCGCCTTCGTTTGACTCTCGAATTGGGGATCAGCCATCTTTACACTGATAAGCGCGGTCAACCCCTCGCGCACATCTTCACCGGAGAAAGAGGGATCACTCTCTTTCAACAAATTCGCGCGCCGCGCGTAATCGTTAATCGAACGAGTCAACGCCGAGCGAAATCCGGTCATGTGTGTGCCACCGTCAACTGTGTTGATATTGTTCGCAAAAGAGTGAATCGACTCCGCGTAACCATCGGTGTATTGCATCGCGACCTCGACGCGCGTGCCGTTCACCTGCCGATCGATATAAATCGCTTCATCGTGCAGCACATTTCTATTGCGATTCAGATAATGAACAAACGATTTAATACCTCCCTCAAAGTAAAACGACATCACTTTAGGGTCATCTGGATTACGTTCATCGCGCGCGGTTATCTTCAAGCCGTGCGTCAAAAAAGCCATCTCGCGAAAACGCTGCACCAGCGTATTAAATTTATAGTTCAATGTAGTGAAAATCGTCTCATCAGGCATAAAAACGGTTTTCGTGCCCACACCATTCGCCGTGCCAACCTCCTCCACGGGAGTCTGTGGTATTCCTTGTTCATATCGTTGGCGGTATAGCTTACCGTCTCGCCGCACCTCCACTTCCAACCACTCGGATAACGCGTTGACCGCGGATACCCCGACGCCGTGTAGACCGGATGCCACTTTATAACTACCCTGATCGAACTTAGCTCCCGCGTGAAGTTTAGTCATCACCACCTGTAACGCGGGCAACCCGGTTTGTGGATGGATGTCCACCGGAATACCGCGCCCATTATCCACCACCGTGACGCTGTTGTCCGCGTTGATCGTGACGTTGATCTGATCACAATAACCCATCAATGCCTCGTCGATACTATTGTCTGTCACCTCGTAAACTAAGTGGTGCAAACCGCGCATGTCAGTGCTGCCGATATACATTCCAGGACGGCGGCGCACCGCCTCCAGCCCCTCCAACAAGGTGATATTATCGGCAGTATAAGTATTTGCCATTGCTTCTCGAATTCTTTCTTTTTCGTTCTTATTCATCGTCCTCAATACTCCTGAAAACTATAATAAAAAATATCGTATGACCTTACTGAAAAAAACAGCTTTTTCGGCGGATTAAACCGCGCTCATTTGACCTCATACGCGGTTATACGCTCCTTGTTGTCTAAACATTATGCGCATTCTATAAAAATGATTTAGTGAGCAATTGAATGTCATGCTGAACGCAGTGAAGCATCTCGTTTCAGTTTATATAAAGCACTAGCACCCCGCGAGACCATATGATGACAAAAACGAGACCCTTCGCTGTGCTCAGGGTGACATCTTAAATAGAGCGTACACGACCCTTAGACACTCAAATTTACAATAACGCGCAAACCCGCGCCATTTGCCTAACCTGCTAACTTTGCTCTCCCCCCTAAGTATTATAGCACCTTAGTTCTAAAAATACAACTTTGCTCTCCGAATGTTTAACCGTAACGGTGGTCAAAGTGCGTCGCACCTTGACTACTTTCTCCTACTCGCCCCGCGCGATCAATTCCACGAATGTTGTTTTCCCCTCCTCGACCTCTATCTCCGCGCCGTAACTGCGCTCTCCGATATGCCCATGCACGACGTAACTTCCAATCGGCACATCTCCCATGACGAAATTCTCTCCCCAATCATCGTCGGGGTTGACCTCGCGGCGGGGATATGTCCACGTCTCCTGCCAAAATTCGTTCGGCTGCGCGGCGCGGCGGAATGTTATCAGCTTCTCAGCCAAATGTCTTCCTTGTGCATCGACAAAACGCCCCGCGATGATGCCATGTTCCGGTAGCGGTGCCAACCATAGCTCTGGATCGCGCGTTTCCCAATAGGAGTTCTCTCCCACGCGCACCTCGAAGTGTAAATGTGGTCCCAACGCCACGCCGCTCATCCCAATTTCACCTAGCACTTCTTCGCGCTCAATATGCTGCCCCGGTTTCACCAAAATCTTTGAGAGATGACCGTACAAACAGAAAACCGGTTTTTCGTGATAGACGCGGGCCAGCTCGATGATTACGAGCTTGCCATAGAAACCGGGCTTAGGACCGTAAATTGGCGGCACGTATTGCTCATCCTCACACTTGCAATTGAAAAGGCGCAGCAGGTCCTCACTCAGTGGCATATCGTCGCCTGCCACTACCACCTTGCCATTCGCGACAGCCAACACTGGCACGCCAATCGGATTGACGAACTCCACACCATGATGTATCGGATAATACCCCGTCGCGGTGGAGCCATAAGGATAATAGCGATCGACCAAATACTGCGCATTCGGAGGCACAGGACGCGCCAGCCAATAATGATCCTCGGGACGCGCCGCTGAATTGTCCCTAGGTGTCCAGGTCGCGGTGCCCGTAGGCGTCGGTGTCGCGGTTCGCGTCGGCGTA
>CAZSIG010000520.1:0-3374 GCA_964606195.1 uncultured Anaerolineales bacterium | reverse complement strand
CTACAACGCGGTGCTGCGCCAGATGGGATATTATCTGGCGCAAGTTCACAATATTCACGCGCGGGAATATGGCTATCTCGGCGCGCATAAGCCAATGGCGCCGCAACCATGTTGGGCAGACGCGTTTGTAGTCATGTGGAACAAGATGATTGACGATGTAGCAAGTGTGGGGTATTACGATGCCGCCGAACAACGGTTGATGCGCGAACTGCTGGAACAAAGGCTGTCGCTGTTCGACCGCGACATCCCCGCGTCTCTGCTGCACATGGATATCTGGCATCAAAACATCCTCGTTGATGACGCGGGGCAGGTGACCGGAGTAGTGGATTGGGACCGCGCCCTCTGGGGCGATCCCGAAATCGAGTTCGCGGTGCTCGATTACTGTGGCATATCCGAACCAGCCTTTTGGGAGGGATACGGCAAGCCGCGCGATCTAACCCCCGAAGCGCGCGTTCGCCAGATTTTTTACCTGCTCTACGAATTGCAAAAGTACATCGTCATTCGGCACGGGCGCAATCGCGAACCGCTGGCGGCGCGGCGTTACAAGCAACAGGTGATGGACATCGTCTATCGCGCGCTGGTTCAGAAATAAATAAAACGTAAAACGTGATGCGTGATGATCGATTCTGCAAAGATCATCACGCATCAGTCTACGCCTCATATGATAGCCACTCGCTTATATAGTTTTTCAGATAATGATTTTGGATTCGCGCTCCCGCGGGATTTGGCAATCCGCCACGAGCAATCTGAACGGCTATATCAACCTAATTTACCAAGAAAGAAGTAGTGGTTAAATGGTAAGTGATAGTTAAAATGATTACAATTAAACCCCAAAGGACACTAAGACAATTTTTGACTTCGAATGAGCTTATTTGACCGCGTATAAGTACTGTTAACAGAAAAAATGCTTAGTGTTCTTCGTGTTCTTAGTGGTTAAATCATCGTATTACTTTTCCCTATCACTTACTACTTTACCGCTACTAAGAAAGATAGTTATCCAACCTCTCTAAACCTTCCGCAAATCGCGCCGGGTTGCGCCCGAAGCCGACGCGAAAGTGCGCGCCAGGGCAGTCGAAGTTCACGCCCGGGGCGAGCAGCACTCCCGTCTCCGCGATAATCTCCGCACACTTTTCCTCCGCGTCTACCTCGCCCACGAAACGCGGAAAGGCGATACTCCCCGCTTTAGGACGATGCCATGTCACCACATTCGCGTGACGAGCGAAAAAAGCGTCCAACGCAGCGAGATTAGCCTGAACTATCTCCAGATTTCGCGCCACGATTTGCGCGCGGTGTCGCAGCGCGACCGTCGCCAGATATTCGCTCGGCGCGCTGGTGCAAATCGTGGTGTAGTCCTTGAACGCGGCGATTTTGTTCAACAAGGCGCGGTCGCGCGTCGCGATCCACCCCAAACGCAATCCCGCCAAGCCATAGGTCTTCGACATCACTCCAAGCGAGACGGCGCGCTCATACTCGTCCGCACCGCCGGGCAATCTGTCAGCAAGATTATATTCCAAGCCGCGATATACCTCATCGGAAAACAGATAGAGGTCGTGGGCGCGGGCTATCTCGATGATTTGCTGGTATACCTCACGTGGTGGCAAGTATCCTGTCGGATTGTGGGGGAAATTAACTATAATCGCTTTGGTGTTGGGCTGAATCAAATCCTCCAAAGCATTCAAATCGAGCGTCCATTCGGTACCGTCGTCCACCAACCGCCACCGGCTAACCGCGCAGCCCAGTGCTTCTGCTACGCTGTACGCCGATTGGTACGCAGGAAAGAGGACTACGGCGTGGTCACGCGCGCTCAACAGGACATTGGCGAAGATGAAGATACCCTCCTCCGCGCCCGCCAGCACCAGCAGATCATTCGACGTAACGCGCTCGTAAAGCTGCGCGATGGCGGCGCGCAAGTCGGGGTGTCCGCGCGTCTCCGTGTATCCCAGACGCAGGTCAAGGTAGCCCGCTAGTGCCGCGTCGCCCGCCAACGCCAATAGTTCTCGCGTGCTCAATGTCTCGCAGTCGGAGGCGCAGAGTAAGTACGGCGCGGTGAATTCATGTTTCTCAAAAAAACGTTCTAGCTTGAAAGGGACTATTTCCATCCGAAACCTCCATTAGTGCTATATCTGAATCTAACCACAAAAGGCACGAAGAACACCACGTTAGCTCCAATCTTGAATGATTCTTTTTTGACCGCGTATGAGCACTATTGAGAAAAGAGGTTGGTGCTCTTTGTGCTCTTAGTGGTTAAGTGATTATATTCATTTCCCTGTCTCGCCGCTACGGCAAAAACTCGTTTGTAAACGCGCTGTTCGCGTCAATCTCTTGCGGCAGCAGGCCGTTATCGTACATCCACGCTGCGAAATCGTGCCAGACTTCCGCTCGCTGTTCGCCCCAGCGCGGCGCGTCGTCCTGATAGCGCGGGCTGAGCCACTCCTGACTACGCTTCACCAATGCCGCGTCGCTTTCGGGCGAATGTTTGAGCAATATCTCCGCGGCTTCGGTGGGATGCTCTGTCGCGTATTTGTAGCCGCGCGCCGTCGCCGACATGAATTTTTTGATTAGCTCAGGCTTCTTCGCGATCGTCTGCTCGCCTGCGCCGATGACCGGCGTGTAATAATCGGGAATGCAACTGCCGTACAACGGGAACGTGGTTAGTTCTTCGCCCATCAACTCGGCTTGTACGCCGTCCCATGCGAGGAAAATCCACGCTAGATCCGCCTTGCCGCCAATCAGCGCGGGGAAAATATCGAAGCCGACATCCACAAACTCCACTTTATCCACATCGCCGCCGTCGCATTTCATCAATCCTGCCAATACCGGACGTTCCAACGCCATGCCATACGCCGCGTATGTTTTACCCTCGAACTCGCGCGGACGCGTGATGCCACTGTCCGCACGCGCCGCGAACGCGCTGGTGTTGTGCTGAATTATCGCTGCGACAGAGACGATCGGTATGTCTTTGGCGCGGGCGATGGTCACCTCTTCTTGAAAACTGACGCCCAACTCGGTCTGTCCTGCCGCGACCTGCTTCAGCGCGGCGGCGGGGTCCGAGGGAATTTGGAATTCCACTTCTAGCCCTTCCTCCGCGTACCATCCCTTCTCCAGCGCGACGTACATGCCGGTGTGGTTCGTGTTCGGCACCCAATCCAGCGATACCGTAACCTTACGTGGCGCGGTTACAGCCGGCGCCAGGCATCCCGCGATTGAAATTATCGTAGCAATTATCCCTAAACAAGTTAGCTTTTTCATTTGTGATCTCCTCCTTATTGGACTAAAACGTAAAACGCGAAATAGATATATGAGCTACGCGATAAATCTTACTCAAGTCTCTAGCTACCTGACACTTTTGAAGAATGGAACGCGGATTTTCCTGA
>CAZSIG010000519.1:0-3376 GCA_964606195.1 uncultured Anaerolineales bacterium | reverse complement strand
GTAATTCTGAGGAGAGAAAAAATGTTAGCCAAGAGAATCATTCCCTGTTTGGACGTGAAAGATGGGCGCGTCGTGAAAGGCGTGAACTTCGTAAACCTGCGCGACGCCGGAGACCCGGTCGAGCAGGCACAGGTTTACGACGCGCAGCGCGCCGATGAGTTGGTATTCCTTGACATCACCGCCTCGCACGAGAAGCGCGACATCGTACGCGACATGGCGCGCCGCGTCGCGGAGACAGTCTTCATTCCCTTCACTGTCGGCGGCGGCTTGCGCACCGTCGAGGATATTCGCGGCGTGCTCGCGGCGGGCGCGGACAAAATCTCGATAAATAGTCCCGCCGTGCGCACTCCTGAACTCATTACCGAAGGGGCGAAACGCTTCGGCTGTCAGTGCATCGTCGTTGCCATAGATGCCAAACGATTGTCCGTAGCGGAAGACGCCGCGCCGCGCTGGGAGGTCTACATCAACGGCGGGCGCATCGCCACCGGGCGCGACGCCGTCGAGTGGGCGAAGGAGGCTGAAGACCGCGGCGCGGGCGAAATCCTACTCACCAGCATGGATACCGACGGCGCGCAGCAGGGCTATGACATTCCCCTGACACGCGCCATATCCGCCGCGGTCAGTATTCCAGTCATCGCCTCTGGCGGTGCGGGGAAATTGGCGCATTTCTACGAGGCATTTGCAGCGGGCGGTGCAAGTGCCGCGCTCGCCGCGTCGCTGTTTCACTACAAGCAATTGACCATCGCGAAAGTGAAGGACTATCTCGCGGCGCGCGGCGTCGCGGTGCGGAGATGAATTGATATTTTGTAAGTGGGGCATGAATTGGCGCGAAATCTACCCTCACCCCTAGCCCCCATATGCGTCAACTTAAGCGTAGGCGGCATCCACACCTGCGCTCTAAGCCCCCGTCCGCGGGGGCGTTTGGGAATAGGGCGATGCTGTAGACTTAGGCGCCCCCGCGACGGGGGCTTGGAGCAAGTTGATAACGCGCGGCTATGCTTGAAATTTACGTCGCCCTAAAATTAAGTTGACGGATATGTCCCCAGCCCCTGCGACAGTGGCGGTATGGGGATACCGCCCTGGAGTCGCGTATCCTAGAGGGCGCAATCCCCATTGCGCCTATTTTCGGAACAGTTTTAGGGATAAAAAGGACATGAAAAACGAAACTTGGAGTAGCGAAATCAAATGGGATGAGCGCGGGCTGGTGCCAGCAATTGTGCAGGACGCGCACACGGGACAGGTATTGATGCTGGCATACATGAACGCGGAGGCTCTGGCGCGGACTTTCGAGACGGGCGAGAGTTGGTTTTGGAGCCGCAGTCGCGGCGAATTATGGCATAAGGGCGCGACTTCGGGGAACCGCCAGAAGGTGCGCGAGGTGCGCTACGACTGCGACGCGGATACGCTTCTGCTGCACGTCGAACCCGTCGGTCCCGCGTGTCACACCGGACACCAAACCTGCTTCTATCGGCGGCTGCCCGATATGACCGAAATTGCTGAAGCTGCGCCCGCGCGCGGTGCGATAGCCCATCTGGAAGCGGTGATACGAGACCGTAAGGAGAACCCGCGCCCCGATTCGTACACTTGCAAACTATTCAACGACGGCTTACCGCGCATCCTCAAAAAGGTAGGCGAAGAGGCGGTCGAGGTCATCATCGCCGCGCAGAGCGAGACCGCCGAGCGGCTGGTGAGCGAGTTGGCTGACCTATTTTATCACGCGCTGGTGCTGCTGACCGCGCGCGGTTTGAGTTGGGCGGACGTAGAAGTGCAGTTGGCGCGCCGCTTCGGGCAAAAGTCGCTGCGGCATAAGAAAGATATAGAACGCGGATGACGCGGATTTGACAGATTTCCGCTGATTTTTTGATTTATTCAGGGAATAAGAAAAAGACGCGGATTTATACAAATAAACACAAGCGAGAGATAATATCCGCGTGAATCCGCGTCAATCCGCGTCCCTTTTGTTTTTGATATTATGAATAATTCGACTTCCCCCCGCGCGCGGTTCGTCGGGGGCACTTTGGTTCTCGATGATGTGGCGGGCGATGTGGCGATGCCCGCGCCCTGGCGGTGGGTCAATGCCAAATGGCGTTGTCCCGCCTATTATTATCGCGCCGTGCGTACTTGGCTGAAAGACCATGACATCCGCAACAATATCCCGCGCTGGCACGAACTGTCGCTCACTCTCCACGATGACCGCGAACCTCACGATTATCAGACAGAGGCGTTGGACGTCTGGCGCGGCGCGGGGCGGTGGGGTAGCGTCGTCCTGCCGACCGGCGCGGGCAAGACTTTCCTCGCCCTACGCGCCATCGCCGATACCGCCGTGAGCACGCTGGTGGTCGTCCCCACGATTGACCTGCTACACCAGTGGTATGCGCGGTTGGAGCACGCCTTCGCCACGCCCATCGGCGTTTGGTACGGCATGGAGAAGGACGCGCAGCCAATCACCGTCACAACCTATCCCAGCGCGTGGGGACACGCGGAGACGCTCGGCAATCAGTTTAAGCTGCTGATTTTCGACGAGATTCACCACCTGCCCGCGCCGAGTTGGCACGAAATCGCGCTGATGTGCGCCGCGCCCTACCGGCTCGGCTTGACCGCCACTTACCCGGAGTTGTCGCCCATCGCGCCGCAGGAGCATGACCCGGTCGCGCTGCTCGATGAGCTAGTCGGTCCCGTCGTCTACACCAAGCGCATCGATGACCTGACCGGCGAGCAGTTGGCGGAGTATCGCACCGAGCGGATTCGGGTTGATTTGACACCGGAGGAGCGCGTCGCGTACGATGCGGCTTATGCCACATACACCGGCTACGTGCGCGAGGCACGGCTGCGCGAACGGCACGGCGCGGGATGGTGGCACGAATTCACGAAACAGAGCGCGTATGAGGCGGAGGCGCGGCGCGCTAAAGTTGCCGAGATGAAACTGAAGGAAATCGTCCACCAGGCGCGGGGCAAGCTCGCCGCCCTAGACCGTCTGCTGCGAGAACACCGCGACCAGCGCATGTTGATTTTCACCGCGCATAACAGCTTCGCCTACGAGATCGCGCGGCGGCATCTCGTGCCGGTCATCACGCACCAGACTAAGGCGGCGGAGCGCAAGGAGCTTCTCGATAATTTTCGCACTGGTGAGTATCGCGCCATCGTCACCTCGAAAGTGTTGAACGAGGGGGTGGACGTGCCAGAGGCGAAGGTCGCGGTGGTGTTGGGCGGCAGTGCGAACGCGCGCGAGTATGTACAGCGATTGGGGCGCATATTGCGTAAACGCGGCAACGCCCAGGCGGTGTTGTACGAGGTGATTGCGCGGAAGACGGTAGATGAGCGGATGGCGCGGAGGAGAAAGAGTAAAACGTAATGCGTGAAGACGTGAAGACGTGAA
>CAZSIG010000518.1:0-3378 GCA_964606195.1 uncultured Anaerolineales bacterium | reverse complement strand
GTATTACTTTTCCCTATCACTTACTTCTTTACCACTACTCCAAAGCGGTGCTTTCCTTGTTCCCCACGAACTTGCAAATTCGCGGAAAGCTATCACCGCACCTTCACACTTCCCAACAAAACATTATCCGCAATAATTTTACCATCATCACCCAAAATCGGCAATCGCTCGAAGGTGGGACTAGCCGCGTCATACACGCCGATTTCGATGAAGTACTCCCCCGGCGCGGTTTCGGCGGGTATCGGTATCGCGTAGTGGTCGGTGATGATTTCGCCGGGCACCCAGCCGGTGGTGGGACGCGCCCCGTTCGCGGGGGGGGCGTCGCGCTGCGCGACGACTTGATTGTGCGCATCTAGGATATGCACAAACATAGTGTATTCGATGTCCATCGGCGCGGTCGCCTGCCAGAACAACGTCAATTCCAGCTTTTCCCCCGCCGCGACTGTCTCTGAAGCGATATTTCCCCCCAACAACACCGCGCGGTCGGCGAAATTCGCACCGCTGGGACGGTCGAGCTGCCGCGGTGAAGTGAAGATGCGGTCGGTTTCTTCAACCTCAAAGGTAGTGATGGTTGTGGGGGAACGGGCGTAACGCGTTGCGTCCCTACTGGTTAGGGCAATCGCCAATTCCCACGTCCCCGCGGCGGCGTCCAACGGCACACGCCACGCATATTGCCCGCGAATAATCTCTCCTGCCCGCCATTGACTAGTAGGATATAATCGATTAGCCGGCGCGAATTCCCCGATTGGCAGATTTGCCAATTTGTCCATTTGCTGATTTGCAGCTTCGCCGATTAGCGCCAGCGTCGCGGTGTAATTCTGTGTCGGCGGCGCGGCGGCGCGCCAGAACAACGTCAAATCTACGCGGTCGCCGGGCTGCCCGCTGGCGCGGCTCAGGTCATAGCTGATGATTTCTATGTTGTCGGTGATGGGGCGCGGCATCTCATAGGGCGTTATCTCCATAACGTCGGAGATGGTGTTTGTATCGGTCATCGGCGCGCCCGCGAGTGTAGCTGTGCCTAGCAGCGCGATTTTACCCAACGGTGCGCCGTTAGGGGCGAGCACGTCCAAGCCGCCGGGGTCCGCGTCGGTGTACAGGCTGATTTCCAGTTCGTATTCACCGGGCGGCGCGCCGGGGAGCAGCGCGGGTTCATATTTGCCGAACAGGATTTCGCCCGGCTCCCACCGCGTCGTCGGGTAATAATACCCCGCGGGGCGGCGGTCGAGCCTACCCCAATCGTGCCCGGCGCGGTCGGTGACGTGCAGGGCGACCTTGTAGTCCGCCGCGAGTGCTTGCTGCGCTTGCCAGTACACTAACACGCGGTGGTCGGGGAGTTGGTCATATCCTAGGCAGGTGATTTGATCGTCAAAGTTGATATTGGCAGGGTGCGCGATACGCGGCTCTGCGGAGAAATGTACATCGGGGGGTAGCGTGTAGTGCTGTAGTTTGACGTGCCAAAATGCTACATCGGTAATGGGGACGCGTTCCCCTTTTTGCTCTATCATGGTGGTGAGAACCTCGTTGGGGTCAACGACCTCGTCTTGCCAGAGGACGAGCCAGACGCCGCGTCTACCGCGCAGGGCATCGTTCAAAATCGGCGCGATGTCGAAGCCGAGCGTGGTTTCGGTGGAGAGGGTCGGCTCGGCAGGCAGCGGCGTCCAGTTGTCGCCGCGATAGTAATAGGTGAACACGGGGAAGAAGTGTCCGGAGGTGAGGATAACCGCCTCGTCCGCGCCGCTGTTGCGTTCGATGTACCGCGCCGCCTCGCGAAAACTGGGGCGTGTGAAGGGTAGGGCGAAGTAGAGGTTGTAGTCTGCATATAAAGAAGTGGTGATAATATATACTAGGGCGAAATTGATCAACCACCGAGATACGGGGGGCGCGAATGTTTTTTGGGACGACTCAGACTCGTGGAATAGATTATTGTAAATAGTAGTACCTGCGTAGGGCGGCTTTCTTAGCCGCCGTTCTATGTCACCGGCAAAAACGGCAGGTATGGAAACCTGCCCTACCTCATAAATTCGCGTAGAGCCGATTTTTCGTAATAGAGATAAACCTATAGAGATGATGAGCACAAACGCGGGGTAGGCGACCATCAGGTAGCGCGGGTGGAATTTCGGGCGGTTGTAGGAAATTAGGAAAAGTAGCACAATGGGGATAATCAGATATAGCGCAAGAAAGGGCGCGGCGCGCGCGGACAGATGCGACGCACTTCTAAAGTGCGTTGCATCTGTCCTAACCATTATCACAAATGCCGCGATAAAAATTAACAAATAGCCGATAGATAATGGCTGCGCGATTTTCTCCAGCACGGTGTGCCCCACGCTGAATGCTATGAGCGTGTGGCGCAGCACGTCAAGCGTATCGAGCGTGCCCGCCCAATAACTGACATCCGCGCCGAAGCGGTTGACGACGAAGCCGAACCAGGGGAGGTAGCAAATTAGAGATAGCAAATTAGAGATTAGCAGGCTTTCTAGGGCGTTATCCCCATAACGCCTTTCCTCCTCGTAACGCCTTTCCCGATAACGTCTTACCGCGTAGCACCACACGAGATACACAAACTGAAACGCGACGATGAAGAAGGCGTAGAAGTGGGTGTAGACCGCGCAGATGTTAGCTAGGGCGTAGGTTATGGTTAAAGACAGTGCACCCCCATCCCCTGCGCGAAGCCTATCCGTAGGGGTACTCCCTGAAAAGGAGAGGGGCGTTTTTTCCCTCTCCCCTTTGGGGAGAGGGTTAGGGTGAGGGGAAGATGTACGGCTTAATGACACCGCTCTCACTAACAAATAACTCGACAATAACCCCAGCGCGGTGACGAGGGTATACATGCGCGCCTCCTGACTGTACCAGAGGCGCGCCGGGGATAGGACAAAAATAAACGCGGTGACCAGCCCCGCGTGGTGTGAAAGTAGTCGTTTGCCCGCCGCGTAGCCCAGCGGCACCAGCAGCACTCCGAAAATCGTGGACAAGAAGCGGATGGCGAATTCGCTGTCGCCCGCGAGGTTAATCCAGAAGTGTAGCAGGTAGTAATAAAGCGGGGGATGGATGTCGGCGGCGGTGTGCGCGGTGATTTCGGACAGCGATTGCCGCGCTAGGTAGACGCTGAAACCTTCGTCGTAGACTAGGCTTTGGGTGTCGAGGCAGTAGATGGATAGCGCGAAGGCAAGGATGATCGCTAATAAAGCAAGAATGTACCGATGTAATGTTTTTTTGAACATATCACTGTTGAACTTATAGGATTTACGCAAGTTCACAATAATTTTACCGCAGAGAGCACAGAGGTCGCGGAGTTTTCTTATAGGAATAATTTTGCTACTGTCATACATGGTCATAGACGATCATTTGAAATCATATTTTTCAGCAGGTAAAAATTGTAAC
>CAZSIG010000517.1:0-3379 GCA_964606195.1 uncultured Anaerolineales bacterium | reverse complement strand
CTCTACAGTGTAGTAAAAGTTTCCATGCCGGACATCTCGCTGGCTACGGTCTACAACACGCTGCGCGAGTTGGCTTACATGGATGAGGTGGATGAGTTAGAAGTGGGACATGAGGGGCGGCATTACGAAGTATCGCGCGAGAAGCACGCCCATCGTGTATGCTTAGAGTGTGGCAAGATTGAGGATGTCGCGGGGGATTGCGCGCGCGTTAGGGAGTTATTTCCGGCGGACAATGGTTTTTGTGTCGAACGATGTGACATAACTTTCTATGGTTATTGTCTCGAATGTAACGCGGCGCGGGATGCCGAGTGCTAATAAGACTAGGATAACGGAGGCGAATATGGCGGAAATGAGTTTGTCAGAAGCGGTGGAGATCAGTCCTAATATTTACTGGATTGGGGTTAATGATCGCACCACCGATCTCTTCGAGGGGATGTGGCCTATCGAGCAAGAGGGGGTTTCCTACAATACCTATCTAATCAATGATGAGAAGAAAGCCCTGATTGATTTGACGAAGGCTTTTAAGGGTGAGGAACTTCTAGACCATGTAGATGGTATAGTAAAAGTAACCGACCTAGACTACGTAGTGGTCAATCACCTGGAGCCGGATCACACTGGCGCGTTGAAATTGTTCAAGATGGTCGCGCCGAATGTGGAATTTTTATGCACCGCGAAGGCGAAGGAGATGCTCGATTCGTTCTACGGTGTCACCGAGAATGTCCGCGTAGTTAAAGATGGTGAGAAGATTTCATTGGGTAACATCACCCTGCAATTCTTCGAGACGCCCTTCGTCCACTGGCCTGAAACGATGATGACTTACGAGCCGAAAAATGGAATACTCTTTTCCTGTGACGCGTTCGGCGGTTACGGCGCGTTCAGAGGTTCCATCTTTGATGATCAGTGTACCGATTTCGAATTCTACGAGCGCGAGGCGTTGCGCTACTACGCGAACATCGTCGCCAAATTCAGCCGTATGGTCACTCGCGCCATAAATAAGCTAGCGGATGTGCCGGTCAAGATCATTGCTCCTTCACATGGGCTAATCTGGCGCGAAAACCCGGGGCGCATCGTCGAGTTATATCAAAAATGGGCGGAGTACGCGACTAGCGAGACCGAGCCGGAGATTACGCTGCTCTACGCCTCGATGTACGGTAACACGGAATTGATGATGAACGCGGTGGCGCGTGGTATATCGAGCGGTGGTGTGCCGGTGCAGATATTCGATGTCACGCGTACTCACGCCAGCTACATACTACCTTATCTCTGGACGCGGCGCGGGGTGATGGTCGGCGCGCCAACTTACGAAGGGCATCTGTTCCCCACGATGGCTAACGTCATAACTGTCGCGGATCAGAAGCGGATTATGAACCGCAAAGCGGCGATGTTTGGCAGCTACGGCTGGCATGGCGGGGCGCGAAGAATGTTTGAGAAGCTAGTTGAACCGCTCAAGTGGGAGATCACCGATACTTTCGAGTTCGTCGGCGCCCCTACGCGGGCAGATTTGAAAAAGGGCGAAGAATTCGGCAAGAATTTCGCCGAAGTGGTCAAGAACGCGTAACCTGACTTACTGGAAAAAAGAAACTAACCACTGAGACACTGAGGACACAGAGAGAATGTGAGTTGGAGAATCGGTTGAATTGGATACTGATTTTCACTGATACACACTGATGACAGCGCCGCGGTTCGTAGGTTAAATCTGTCGGTCAATCAGGTTGGAAAGTAGAAAAATTGAGTATTACGCGTATAGTTTTCGCTGTTATCAGTATCCCGCTTAAAATCTCTGTGCGCTCTGTGTCTCAGTGGTGAAATTTTCTGGTTTTTTCAGTAGGGTCATAGCTCAAAATAATCAGGGCGCGTTTATATTTTCACAATATACTAATATAATTTAGGAGGTAACGATAATGGATAAATGGGAATGTTTGGCATGTGGGTACATCTATGATCCTGAAGAGGGGGATCCCGATAGCGGTATAGCGCCGGGGACAGCTTTTGAGGATATTCCGGATGATTGGGTTTGCCCCGAGTGCGGCGTGGGCAAGGATATGTTTGAGAAAGTAGAATAGGGCAAGTATAATCAACTATGCAGTATATTATCATTGGCAATGGCGTCGCGGGGGTAACCGCGGCGCAGAATATCGTTAAAGCCGCGCCCGATTCAGAGGTTCACATTTTCGGCGCAGAACCTTATGTGTATTACCAACGTCCGCGATTGTGGGAATTCCTGGCGGGTGAGATCGCACAGGATAACTTATATTTTAGACCCGCGGAGTGGTATGTGGATAAGGGGATACAACTGCATCTAGGCAAGCGCATAACGAGGCTGTCACCCCAGGAACATACGCTCACGTTGAACGATGGGAGCCACGTTACTTACGACCGCTTGCTATTGGCTATGGGGGCACGACCTTTTGTGCCCCCGTTTGAGGGCGCGAATCAAGAGGGCGTTTTCACCTTACGCGCGATCGATGACGCGCTGGCGATGAAAGAGTACGCCAAGGGACTAAAGAGCGCGATAGTTATCGGCTGTGGGTTGCTGGGATTGGAGACGGCGCGGGCTATAACCTCGATGGGACTAAAGACATCGGTGCTCGAAGTCATGCCGCACGTGCTACCGCGTCAGTTGGATAAAGAAGGCGCGGGAGTGTTGCGAACTCAATTGGAAGATATGGGATTGAATATCGTGACCGACGCGGTAACGGAGACGATTTTGGGCGATGGACGCGCGACGGGTGTTCGCCTCAAGGATGGACGCGAGATAGAGGGTAAGCTTATCTTGGTCTCGACCGGCATTCGCTCGCGCATTGGTTTGGCGCAGGACGCGGGCTTAGAAGTAAATCGCGGGGTGGTCGTGAACGAGCATTTGCAAACCAGCGCGCCGGACGTTTACGCGGCGGGTGATGTGGCGGAGTTTGAGGAAATTGTCTACGGGATTATCCCCGCGGCGATAGAGCAATCGATAGCCGCGGCGGCGAACATGGTCAACGACGGCAGCGCGACTTATTCCGGGACTCTGCCCTCGACTACACTCAAGGTGGTGGGAATCGACTTGACTAGCTTAGGCAACGCGACCACTACGGAAGATGATTTCGACATCGTTCGCCAAATCGAGCCGCAGCCGGGTGTCTATAAACGGCTGACGTTGCGAGATGGTAAGGTTGTCGGCGCCATTATGTTGGGAGACGCGAAAGATGTCCGTCCAATCAAGCAGTTGATTAACTCTGAACGCGATGTTTCGGTTCATAGTGAGAAGTTGTTGGATGAAGATTTCGATTTGATAGCTTTGGCACAGGGGAAGATTTAGAGGCTGGCTCTTTGGGAGTTCGCGGGGTCAGCTTAACACCTGGCTGATTTTTTGCCACTGATTACGCGAATTTTCACT
>CAZSIG010000516.1:0-3385 GCA_964606195.1 uncultured Anaerolineales bacterium | reverse complement strand
TTTGAATCGCTGGCGCGTTGGAGAGTTATGAGTTATATTGATGATGAAATACACTTTGTAATCTGTATTCGCAATGAAGGCTGCGAAGATTTGGAAATCCGCAAGGTGTATCAAGTTTTGTCCGACGCGGCGGCAGAAGAGGATGGTTATAGCCGCGTGGTTGACGAATCGGGTGAGGATTATCTGTATCCAACGGACTATTTTGTACCGCTGACTGTGCCGCAGCCGTTAGAACGCGTGCTGTTGGCTACGATGATGGTAGACAGCAGCCGGTAGGTAAGGGGAGCACTTCCGACGTGCGGTGCACCTTAACCACCGCGTATTGCCGCCCGCCTCGTGCGGGCGAAGAAAGGACGAAATTGTGAACCAATCAGCACCCCGCGCGGATTTGGAAGAGCTAATCCGCACCGCGTATGACATAATTCGCGAATATCGACACATACATCTGGAGACCAACCGCCCGGAGGAGCGCGAGCGCGCCGCGCGGTTGATTGCCCAAAAAGAGGAGCAGCTACGTAAGTTGCTGGCGCAGTACATTCCGCACTACGGCACCGCCGCGCCAACCGATATCGCGGAAATAATTGCACACTACGGCACGGCTGATGCGCCAAGCCAATCGGCGGCTATGGAAAGCCGCCCTACTGCCCCGCGTAGCCAAACGCAAAGCGGCGCGGGCAACATCCAAATCGGCGCGGCACGGGACGTGCAAATTAACCGGTAGGGCAGGTTTCCATACCTGCCGTTTGCGCGGTGCGTAGGGCAGGTTTCCATACCTGCCATTTAGCTTCAATAAAACGGCGGCTAAGAAAGCCGCCCTACGGGCTAAGAGAGACTGATGATACTAAACCAAGAACAATCGGGAACGGGTAACATTCAGATAGGGGAAGCGCGGGATGTAAACATCACCCAAATCGTGCACGAGGCAGCGCGTTATGTGCCAACCGCGACGTACCAACTGCGCGCCGTCGACGCGCACTTCACGGGGCGGGAGGAGGAACTCGCGGCGATTGTGCGGACGCTGCGCGCGGCGCGGGGAGGCATCGCCACCATCTCCAACCTGCAAGGGATGGGCGGCGTGGGGAAGACAGAACTCGCGCTGCTGGCGGCGCACGCGCTCGCGGCGGAGTACCCCGACGCGCAACTGCTGGTGGAATTGGGGACGCACAGCCCCGCGCCGCTGACGGCGCAAGCGGCGTTGGAAAAATGTATTCGCGCCTTCTATCCCACCGCGAAACTCCCCGCCGACGCGCGGGAACTGCGCGATATTTATATCGATACGTTGCAGGGTAAGCGCGCCCTTGTCATTCTGGACGACGCCCGCGACGATGCGCAGGTGCGCGAACTGCTGCCGCCCCCCGGCTGCGCGGTCATCGTCACGGCGCGGCACGCCCTGCGCTGCGGCACGCGGCTGAATCTGGAGGTTCTGCCGCGCCCGCAGGCGATGGAACTGCTGGCGCGCCTCTGCCCGCGCCTGCGAGATGCCCGTCACCTCGCAGGTGACGGGCATCTGCTGGACGCCCTCGCGAAACGCTGCGGCGACCTGCCGGTCGCGCTACAGGTCGCGGGCGGATTTTTGCATGTCTACGAGACGGTCGAGCCGGCTGATTATCTGCGCGACCTGCGCCTGGCGAGTTTGGGCGATGATGAGCGCGATGTAACCGCCATCTTCGCCTACAGCTACGACCGCCTCGCGCCGGCACTGCAAGCCGCCTGGCGCGCCCTCGCGGTCATGCCCGCCGATTTCGCCCGCGCCGCGGGCGAAGCGATAATCGGCGACGCGGACGCACCCCCGTCTACCGTCTACCGTCCGCCGTCTACCGCGCTAGATGAATTGGTGCGGTTGAGCCTGCTGCAATATGAAGCCGCGTCGCAGCGCTTTCGCTGGCACGACCTGCTGCGCGAGTTTGCCTTGGAGAAGCTGCGCGGGGCGGGGGACGAATACCGCGCCGCGGCGCTGCGCCACGCCGACCATTACATCGCGGTAGCCTACGAAGCACAACAACTTTACATGCAAGGCGGCGATAACATGCTGGCAGGGCTGGCGCAGTTCGACCGCGCGCGGGCGCACATTGAAGCGGCGTTTGAGTGGCTGGGGGGGATGAAGGAGAACCCTGCGCGGCTAGTGCGCCTGGTAGGCGCTGTTGCCCACACCAGCGACCTGCGCTTTCACCCGGAGGAGCGTATCCGCTGGCTGACCGCGCAGCGCGCCGCGGCGCGCACCACTGGCGACCGCGGTAACGAGGGGAACGCCCTGACCAATCTCGGCAGTGCTTACTATGTTTTAGGACAGCCGCACCGCGCCATTAAGTGTTACGAACAGGCATTGAGGATAAACCGCGAAATCGGTGACCGGCGGGGGGAAGGAGCTGCGTTGGGCAATTTGGGCGTTGCTTACAAGAATTTAGGGCAGCCACATCGAGCTATTGAGTATCACGAACAGGCACTGGATATCGACCGCGAAATCGGTGATCGGCATGGGGAAGGTAAGGATCTAACCAATCTGGGTATTGCTTACAAGAATTTGGGGCAGCCATATCGAGCTATTGAGTATCACGAACAGGCATTGGATATCGACCGCGAAATCGGTGATCGGCATGGGGAGGGAAACGTGTTAGGCAACCTGGGAGTTACTTATAGGCATTTGGGACAACCAGGTCGTGCCATTGAATATTTCGAACAATGGTTGGAACTAGCCCGCGAGATTAACGACCGATACGGGGAAGGGAACGCGTTAGGCAATCTCGGTAGTGCGTATTCGGACTTGGGACAGCCGCGCCGCGCCATTGAGTACACTGAACAATCCTTGACGTTACACCGTGAGACTGGCAATCGGCACAGAGAAGGGATCGCTTTGGGCAATTTAGGTTTGGCATACGCGGCGTTGGGGGCATCACGCCGTGCCATCGAGTACTATGAACTAGCATTAGGAATTTTACACGAAGTCGGTAGCCGCAGGGATGAAGCTATAATCAGTTGGCAGGTGGGTTTGGTTTATGAGAAATTAGGAGATGTAGCGCGGGCGGTGGAGTTGATGCAGGTTTGTGTGGATTATGAGCAGGAGGTTGGACATCCTGA
The DNA here is from genome assembly GCA_964606195.1 of uncultured Anaerolineales bacterium. Lineage (GTDB taxonomy): Bacteria > Chloroflexota > Anaerolineae > CAZSIG01 > CAZSIG01 > CAZSIG01. Next base: position 310 of record CAZSIG010000516.1, on the reverse strand, counting down.
TGCAGAGAGAGATGCTGTATTAGTAAAAGAGCTTCTTATGAGATCAACTTTAGGAGAGTTGAATTATGTACAGGATAAAGAACAAGACCAAAAATCCGGCAGTGCTAAAGAACGTAAGAGACAGTTCCAAGAGCATAGGAAAGCAAACAGAAAGCGTAAACAACGCGAAACCAGAAATACTAAAAAGAGAAGGCGCAAGAAAAAATGAGTGCCGCGACTAAACCTAAAGCGAAACCGCGCTTGCGGATAGCTCATGTGCCCACGACCGCGCTGGCGCAGCAGGTGAAATTTGATGCGGAGATGATGCACG
>CAZSIG010000515.1:0-3394 GCA_964606195.1 uncultured Anaerolineales bacterium | reverse complement strand
AGGGAGCAAATAAGAAGGACGCTATGGGGATAGCGTCCTGGAGTACTGTAGTTTAACATAGGGCACAATCCTTATTGCGCCATCCCGCGAATCTCCATTTGCGGATACTAATTTGACGTTTCCACACTGTTCGCGGCGATCACTTGTTTATACCACAACGCGCTGTCCTTGAGTATTCGTTCTTGCGTCTCATAATCCATCCACACAATCCCAAAACGTTGGGCGAAACCTTCTGCCCACTCGAAATTATCCATCAGCGACCACAAGAAATACCCCACCAGCGGCACGCCACACTCATAGGCGCGGTGCATCGTCGCGAAATGGTCGCGCAGGTAATCGATGCGTCGCGTATCGCGCACGCGCCCATTCGCGTCGGGGCCATCGCTGTAGCTCGCGCCATTCTCGGTGACGTAGATGCGGCGCGGTTGGTAATTCAGGTATACCCGCATCAGTACTTGATATAAACCATCGGGGAAGACTTCCCAGCCCATCTCGGTGCGGGGCAGTTCTCCGGTGAAGAAAGAGTCCAAGTTAACCTGCCCCTGCATGTGCTGCGCGCCGACGACGGCGCGCGTATAGTAGTTGATGCCGACGAAATCTGTCGGCACCGCGATGGTCTGCAGATCGCCATCTTGAACAAAGGTCATCCCCTCCGCGGGTAGCTTGCCCTGCGCGATATACCCCGCGACCATATCGGCGGGATAATTTCGCCCGTACAGCGGGTCGAGGTACCAGCGATTGATGAACCCATCCAGCGCGTTATACGCGGCATAATCCTCCGCGTTATTCGTCGCGGGAATGGTAGCGGTTGTGTTGAGCGTGATGCCAACCTCCGCGCCGGGGCTGTTGCGGCGCACCACCGGCACTGTCCAACCGTGCGATAATAACAGATGATGCGCAGCCTTAATCGCCGCGTAGCTGTCCTGAATGCCGGGCGCGTGTCTGCCCTCCTCGTGCCCGACGAACGCCGCGACCATCGGCTCGTTGTGCGTAATCCAATTTTTGACGCGGTCGCCCAGCTTACGGGTCACGATGTCGGCGTAGTCAACGAATGCCTCCGCGGTGGCGCGCTCCTGCCAGCCACCCTCATCTTGCAACTTCTGCGGCAAATCCCAATGATACAGTGTGACGAACGGCGTGATCCCTGCTTCGAGCAGCCCATCTACTAGCCGACTGTAGAAATCCAGCCCGGCTTGGTTGGCCGCGCCGCGCCCATCAGGCAAGATGCGCGTCCAGGCGATGGAGAAGCGATAAGCCTGCAAGCCGATTTCCTTCATCAGCGCGATATCTTCACGCCACTTGTGATAGTGGTCACAGGCGACATCTCCGGTATCGCCCCCTTTGATTTTGCCCGGCGTGTGCGCGAATCTATCCCAGATCGACTTGCCCTTGCCGTCCTCGTTCCAGCCCCCCTCGATTTGGTACGCCGCGGTTGCCGCGCCCCAGATAAAGTTCTTTGGAAAAGTCAGTTTCTTCATTGTTGCTCCCTACCAATAACATTAGCGGAAATATTTTTCAACCCCAAAGGACACAAAGAAACACCAGTACGACTTGCGCAACTTCGGTGTATTTTTACCGCCGAGAACGCGGAGAGCGCAGAGTTTTTGCTGTAATTTGTACTATCTGAAAAATATGACCTTAAATGATAGTGTATAACCGCGTATGGTGGTGGCAAAATTACTTCTTTGAGAAAACTCCGCGTCCTCTGCGCTCTTTGCGGTGAAATTATTGTGAATTTGCGTAAGTCCTGACCAGATGAGTTTATTAAATGTCAGCGTTTCATATACTACAAACTAGCTACCTGACAGTTTGCCGTACCAAGTTGTTGAAGTATAGAATAGAACGCGAATAACGCAGATTTTCCCGATTTTCGCGGATTTTTTGGCTCTACGCGGATTCGTGGGGTAGGGCAGGTTTCCATACCTGCCGTTTTTTCCGATGATTTGGAGCGGCGGCTAAGAAAGCCGCCCTACGCGGGTATTTTGCACTTCGCGGCTGCCGCACTCACCACCGTTTACCCCACGAATCTGCGTTGATCCGATTTTTTTTGGGGGTTAATGGCATAGATATATTTTTAGGGCGAAGCAATCAAAATAAAAATCCGCGCAAATCAGTTAAATCAGGAAAATCCGCGTTCTATTTTTCAAAAGTGTCAGATAGTTAGTACTATAAATCAATTCCGCGCAGTTGCACTTTTTTCACCCACCTCGCGGCGCGGTTTTCCATCTCGCGAAATCGCTCCGGTGGATATGGCGTTTTAGTTGCCAGGTCGGGGTTCAGGGTATTTTGCGGGCGAAATTGTTGCAGCACGTAGGTCTCCGCGCCATCGAGCCAGCGCGCGATTCCCGCTATATCGTCTGCGAATAACAACTCGGGGACGACGGTGGTACGAAACTCGCTTTTAACGTCGCTCTCACGCAATAATTTGATACTCCGCGCTATACGGTCTATCTCCAGCTCATCCACTCCGGCAAGCTGCGCATATTTACGCGGTGGAGCTTTGACATCCATCGCGACATAATTCACCAATCTCGCGTCGAGCAGCGCGGCTAACACATCGGGGCAATAACCGTTCGTGTCCAGCTTGATGTCAAAGCCGCGTTCGCGCACTTGGCTGAGAAAATCGAGCAGGTCATTCTGTAAAGTCGGTTCACCGCCCGTTATCACCACGCCGTCCAGCAATCCCACGCGCCGCGCTAGAAAATCCCATATCTCAGCTTGTGGTATATCAGGCAACGCGGCAGGAGATAACACCAAATCCGCGTTGTGACACATCGGACAGCGAAAGTTACAGCCGCCGGTGAAGAGTACGGTGGCGAAGTGTTCGGGATAATCTATGAGCGATGTGCGTATCCAGCCTTTGATGTTCATAGGCGTGAAACGTGAGACGTGAAGCGTGAGGGTATTACCGCGACGCGGTTTCTGCTACTTCGGCGTCAGCGGCGGCGACGCGAAAGGTTTTGCGCTCGCCGAATTCTTGTTGTTTGCCCTCGTGCCAGTTTTGTATCGGGCGTAGGTAGCCGACGATGCGAGAATATACTTCGCAGGGAACGCGCAAGATTGGTTGAGTGTCTGTTTGGGCTAAATCAGCTAATGTCTTTGTTTTTTGTGCCATTTTTCTTCTCTCCTAACTGAAATGTAGCCGCAGGCTTCATGCCTGCGACAATCGCACCCGTAAAGGGTGCGCCTACAAGTTTCAATCTATACCGGGCGCCCGAACCGCGCCAACTCTTCCGGCGTGTGCTCGTAGGGGCAATATTTGTGTTCACCCGAAATATAACCATGTACCGGACAGATGCTGAAGGTGGGGGTGAGGGTGTAATAGGGCAACCTGAACTGATGGGCGACCGTCTTTATCAACCGCCGCGCCTGCCGCCAATCATCTAACTGCTCG
>CAZSIG010000514.1:0-3409 GCA_964606195.1 uncultured Anaerolineales bacterium | reverse complement strand
GGATTCTTCATTCGCCAAAATAGATAATCCTGACCTTATCGAGATTGGTTGGAAGTTGTGTATCCCCAAAGCATCTGCAGTTGCTGAGGTACAGCCCAGCGCGCCTGCGGCTGCTGAAGGTGTATCCGGCAATGTGAGTGTGGCGGGGTCGACGACGGTGCAACCATTGGCGGAGACGTTGGCGGAAGCCTTTACCGCGCAGAACCCGGACGTAGAGATCACCGTACAGGGCGGCGGTTCCAGTGTCGGCGTGAAGTCCGCGGGGCAAGGCGCGGCAGACATCGGCATGGCTTCTCGCGAGGTCAAGGATTCGGAGAAAGCGGAATATCCCGAGTTGCAGATCTACACCATCGCGCGTGATGGAATTGCCATCGTAGTGCATCCCGACGTACCGGTGGACGGGTTGACCATCGCGCAGGTGCGGGACATCTTCGCGGGGAATATCACGAATTGGAGCGAGGTCGGTGGTCCCGATAAGATGCTCATCGTGGTGGCGCGCGAGGAAGGTTCGGGGACGCGAGCGGCGTTCGAGGAGATGGTGATGGATGAGGCGTTGATTGTGGATACCGCGTTGCTACAAGCGTCGAATGGCGCGGTACGGACGACGGTCTCGACGACGCCGGATGCCATTGGCTTTCTGTCGTTCGGGTATTTGGACGAGAGCGTGAAGGGGTTGCAGATAGACGGGGTAGCGCCGACGCCGGAGAATGCGGGTGATGGTTCGTACCCGGTGGTGCGTCCGTTGAACATGATGACGTTGGGTGAGCCGAGCGGCGCCGCGGCGGCGTGGTTGGACTTCATCTTGGGTGATGCCGGGCAGGCGCTCGTCGCTGAAGACTACATCCCCGTGTCCGCGCCAGCCGCAGCTCCGGCGGCGGAGCTGTCCGGCAACGTGAGTGTGGCGGGGTCGACGACGGTGCAACCATTGGCGGAGACGTTGGCGAAAGCCTTTACCGCGCAGAACCCGAACGTAGAAATCACCGTACAGGGGGGCGGTTCCAGCGTCGGCGTGAAGTCCGCGGGGCAAGGCGCGGTAGACATCGGGATGGCTTCTCGCGAGGTCAAGGATTCGGAGAAAGCGGAATATCCCGAGTTGCAGATCTACACCATCGCGCGTGATGGAATTGCCATCGTAGTGCATCCCGACGTACCGGTGGACGGGTTGACCATCGCGCAGGTGCGGGACATCTTCGCGGGGAATATCACGAATTGGAGCGAGGTCGGTGGTCCCGATAAGATGCTCATCGTGGTGGCGCGCGAGGAAGGTTCGGGGACGCGAGCGGCGTTCGAGGAGATGGTGATGGATGAGGCGTTGATTGTGGATACCGCGTTGCTACAAGCGTCGAATGGCGCGGTACGGACGACGGTCTCGACGACGCCGGATGCCATTGGCTTTCTGTCGTTCGGGTATTTGGACGAGAGCGTGAAGGGGTTGCAGATAGACGGGGTAGCGCCGACGCCGGAGAATGCGGGTGATGGTTCGTACCCGGTGGTGCGCCCGTTGAACATGATGATACTGGGTGAGCCGAGTGGCGCCGCGGCGGCGTGGTTGGACTTCATTTTGGGTGATGCCGGGCAGGCACTCGTTGCTGAGGATTACATTCCGGTTCAGTAGCTTGATAAATGAGTGAGTCAAAAAAAGCCTCCGCGTTGCGCGGGGGCTTTTTTATTTCGGGGAGTTATATGGAATATCAGCCACTAATTGCACGAATTTTCACTAATATGACTTACGCAAAAGCGCACTATAACTTACCGCAGAGGGCGCCGAGGACGCGGAGAAAAGCAAAAAGAAAATATTTTCGCGATCATAGGCGCTCGTCAACATTCATTAAAAGGCGTTTGCGCTATGCAGATAGACCACTACCTTCAAGCCTCCGCGTTCTCCGCGTGCTCGGCGGTGAAATTATGCTGAACTTGCGTAAGTCCTAACTAATAGAGCTTACACAACTTCAGCATAATTTTACCGCAGAGGACGTCCCCATGCGGGGATAAACTTCAAGCACAGAGTTTTCTCGATAGTTCGTCACGTTTCACGCCTTACTCATATCGCAGCGCGTCCAACGGATCCAATCGCGCTGCCCGCGCCGCGGGATACAGCCCCGCTATCAAGCCGACCAGCGTCGCGAAAGCCAACGCCCCCAACGCTAACCACCACGAGATGACGAAGAAGTTACCGCGCGCGGGAATATTCTGAGTATTCAGATACCACAGCATCACGCGATTAGCCACTCGCCCCACCGCCCAGCCACCAATCAAGCCTACAATACCCCCCGTGCAGCCGATTAAGGACGCCTCCACCATAAAAAGCACGCGAATGTCGCCCGGTGACGCGCCGATCGCCTTGAGAATACCTATCTCGCGCGTTCGCTCGTAAATCGCCATCACCATCGTATTCGCGATGCCGACGCTTGCCACGAACAATGCCAACCCTCCCACTGAACCCAACATCGTCTCCAGCACGATGAATGCCTTGTTTATCGCGTTCAGGATTTCCTGCGCGGTTTCGACCTCAAAGCCGCGCCTTTCTATCTCTTCAGCCACCTGTATCGCGATCTGCAATGACGCGGTTTCTAATTGCACGCTGTCGTAGCCCTCGTTAACCAATAAATCGGGATCGTTATACCACCATTCCTTCATCGCTTGTTGATCGGCAAGAGGCATCCGCACACGCGTATCGCGGTCGAGCAGCCCCACGATTGTGACGGTGAAGGAGCGGGTCTCCCCGCGCGGTGCGTATAGGTTAAATGTCACAGGCTGTCCGATTATGGCGGCTGTGTTCTCCACGTAGGAGGTATCTTCCAGTAGGCTTTGAGAGATGACGACGACACCCTGCTCGGTGTACGCAATATCTCGCCCGGCGATGATTTTCGGAGGCTGCTCGAACGGCTCCGGGGCTAATGTTGCCGGAACAGCATCGTCTATCCACAACCGCGAGATTTCCGTGTCGTCAATCTCGAGAGTGATATTCATTGTCCTAGGCAAATTGACGCGTGGAAATACTAGCTTCACTTCGTCGAGTTGGCTAAATTCCTCGACAACTGCCGGAGTCAATATTTCAGTGCGGCGCGGGCGACCATAAGGAGTGAACAGACTTTCCTCTTCCGTCTGGGGTTTAACTGTGACGGTGGACAATCCCCCTAATGCCTCAAAGCTGTTCATAACTTCTTTTTTGACACCGATACCTAGCGAGACCATCGCGACGATGGTGACAATGCCGACAATCACGCCAAGGGTCGTCAAAATCGTTCGTAATTTGCGCCGCGTCAGGTTTTGCCACGCGGTTTTCAGTATATCAATCGGTTTCATTATCAAATAACAGAACGCAGATAACGCGGATTTACCTGATTAGTGATGGTTAAAATGATAATAATTCAACCACAAAGGACACGAAGAACACTAAGGCTATTCT
>CAZSIG010000513.1:0-3412 GCA_964606195.1 uncultured Anaerolineales bacterium | reverse complement strand
GCTTCGAGGGCTTTCACCGTTTGGGCGTCGATCAAGCCATCCACGTGTACCCCTGTCGGATACGGTTCGTCTACTTGATAGTAGAAGGTCTCTGTACCTAAGTGCACGATACAGCGATAAAACCGCACTTTTTCCACCACCGCGTTCACCCCGCGCCCGCGCCGATACGACAAGCCTAAGCGATCGAGTTTGTCAATCATAACGGGCGCGAAGGCTTTCGCTTCCTTCGCCAGCTTCTTTTTGTGAATGTGGCACTCGCTGGGAAAGAAGAAGTTATGAATAGTCCAATAGATCTCATCGCGCCAATAGCGGAACAAGCCGATATGTTGCGTCGCGGAGAGTTCCGCGGCGCGGGCGTATTTCGCCTGCTCTGCCTCGTATGCTGCCAGGCTCTCGATTTCTGTGTCCTCACGTTCTGTATCTGTCATGCTCGCCTCTCGATAGCCGCCCCGCGCGCTTTGGACTTATTACCGCGTTCGTGGTATAATAAACCCTAGCGCAACCTTCGAGCATTGATCGAAGGTTGCGTCAGCGCGGGGGGCGGTCTGCGAAACTGTCCCTCGCGTGTATGATAGTATGATGTTAATTAGCCCCTATTATAGCACAAAAAAGTTACCTTGTCAAATTCGCTTTTTCACTATTAAAAAAGGGGCGCGAATACCGCGCCCGCATTGGTGTAAGTGATGGTATAGGTGATTAGCGCGCCCGGCGCGGTGGTCAGCGGCGCGGTCTTGGTGATGGCTATATTCGCGTAGGGCGAAATCGATTTTTGCACGGTGGTGGTCGCCACGTCGTGATTATTGGCGCTATCGCTGTCCGGCGCGGCGATGGTCGCCTCGACGGTGTTGAATAATGTGGTGCTGTCTGCTGCCGCCGTGTCAACCGCGCCAATCAGCGTAATGACGCCCTCACCTCCCGCAGGCAAATCGCCCAGCGCCCACACCACCGGCGCGGTGATGATGGGCGTCACGCTCGCGGCGCGATAGGTCACGCTGGGCGGCAGCGTGTCGGTGATGTGGACATCGGCGGCGTTCGCCGCGCCCGCGTTGGAGTAAACGATGGTGTAGGTGATATGCGCGCCGGGCGTGGTCGTCAGCGGCGCGATCTTGACGATGGCTAAATCGGCGCGCGGCGTCAGCCACACCGTGGTCGTCACCGCCGCGTGATTGTTCCTACTGGCACTATCTGGAGTTGTGGTGTCTATCGTGACGGTGTTAGTCAGAACTGCGCCCTCCGGCGTTTCGGCATCCACAGATGCGGATATGATGATGGTTCCCCCGTCGTGCGCGGGCAATTCGCTTACACGCCACGCCAGAGGCGCGGTGCTGAACGGCGAGACACTCGCCGCTTGATAGGTCGCGCTGTGGGGCATGGTGTCGGTGATGACGACCGCGAGGGCAGCAGCCGGTCCCGCGTTGGTGTAGGCGATGGTGTAGGTGATGACCGCGCCGGGCGCGGCGGTGGCGGGACCGCGCTTGGTGATAATTATATCGGCTAATTGGCTCGCGTCGTAGTTCTTGATGATGAGTGGTAGATAAACTTGCCAGTCGGAGACGACATCATCAACCGCGACGTTGCCCGGCGCTTGGGCGTGGACGCCGCCGATGATGGTTATGCCGATGAGCAGAACAACGATAAAAAATCTTTTATTTATCATTTTGCATTACCCCCTTAGCGGCAGTGGCAGGTAAGAAACTTGCCCTACTTCACGATTCCGCGTAGATCAACGCGTAGGGCGGCTTTCTTAGCCGCCGTTCTATATCGTTAGCGGCAACGGCAGGTAAGAAACCTGCCCTACCTGAAAAATCCGCGTTCTATTGTTTCAACATAACAAAAAGCCACCCCATGACACGGCAGGTCTTCGGGGTGGCTTTCGGAGAAAGCGGCTATGTGATTTTTCGACGTAGTCGTGCCATCAATGGGCACAGACGAAATTATATACGCGGTAAATTGTGTGCTCTCCGTCTCCCCGCGTCGAGTGGCTAACTATATGATAGCATATTTTCGGGCAAATGTCAATGTCCGTTAAAATTGGGTTAAGTGGTGAAGGTGCGACTCACCTGCCCCGCGGTATTGCAATGACACAGCCTAGGGCTTTCTCAAAGTACAAACCACGCTGCCAAAACCTCCCGCAGGTTTGATTTTCTGTGTCCTAACCTGCGGGAGGTTCGACAACTGGGCAGGTGCGACTCACCTGCTCCGCGGTATTGCTATGACACAGCCCGCGCCAGCGCGTCCATAATCTCATCATGGGTATGATGCGGCGCGCCGCCCTGCGCGATCTCCGGGGGACCGCCGCCGCGCCCCTCCAGCGGATCTAACGCGGCGCGAAGAATGGTGCCCGCGTTCACATCGGGCAAATTCGCGCTGCGGGCGCAGACAAGGCGCACCCCTTTCTCCTCAGTCACCGCGAGTAGGAGTAAGGTGCGCGATCTCTCGCGCAGACGCGCAGCGATGACGCGCGCATCGGCGAAGGTGCGATCGTCCCAGTGTGCGACGATGCGCTTGATGCCGTCCTCCGCGGGCGTTTCCTCCCACAGACGGTCTGCTGCGACCTCCATCAGTTCACCGCGCGCCTGCTCCAACGCTTTGTGCGCCGACTTGGCGTCATCTTGAATGCGCGTAACCGCGTCGTGCAGTTCATCTTGATGCACCGAGAGCGCCGCGCTGGTGCGCTGTAACATCCGTAAGGCGCGCTGGTAATCGCGCAGGGCGCGTGCGCCGCAGAGGAATTCTACGCGAACGCCACCTTTGTAGCGCTCAATACCGGTGATTTTGACGATGCCGATTTCGCCGGTGCGGCTGACGTGCGTCCCGCCGCACGCGGAGGCGTCGTAATCCGCGACCCAGATGACGCGAATTTCGCCGGTGACCTGTGGCGGCTTGCGGAGCGGAATGTTCGCCAGTTCATCACGCGTGACGAAGTGAATATTGACGGCGCGGTTCTCCCACACGATGCGGTTGACCGCGTCCTCGACGCGCGAGGCGTGCTCCCAACTGAGGTGCGGAATATCGAGGTCGATAGTGCTGGCTTCGCTGCCCAGATGGAAGCCGATGGTCTGCGCGTTGTGGGCGCGCATGAATTCTTCGGAGAGGAGGTGCTGCCCGGTGTGCTGCTGCATGTGGTCGAAGCGGCGCGCCCAGTCTATCTCGCCAGTGACTTCGTCCGCGGCGATGGCTTGCGCCAATAGGTGCCAGACCGCGCCGTCGTCGTCCTCCCAAACGTCGAGCACCGCGCTGCCGTTGAGCGCGCCGGTGTCATGGGGCTGTCCGCCGGAGGTGGGGTAGAAGGCGGTCTGGTCTAGTTGGACGGCGGGACCGCGCGCGGTGTCTTGGCGTGCGACGACGCGCGCGGTGAAGGTGCGTAGGGTTGCGTCTTGGTAATAGAGTCGGTTAGTCATTTTTTGCTCCT
>CAZSIG010000512.1:1536-3413 GCA_964606195.1 uncultured Anaerolineales bacterium | reverse complement strand
TATTTTGTAGGAAGATGTTGGTGAATGATGAAGCCAAAAGCTAGACGATTTGGGTGGTTTCTATCAGCAATAGGGGGATCCGCGGTAGTGCTGATCTTTGTATACGCTTTGGTCAGAAATTATATGGTTGGTCAAGTGGAGAAGCGTGTGCGCGACGCGATGCTTGAGTGTCTTGCGTTCCAGCAGAGCAGGCAGCGTTTGGCTCATCTCAATCGCGTGTTGGCAGCCATTCGCAACGTTAACCAGCTCATTATCCATGAAAAGGATCGTGCGCGCTTATTGACTGGAGTCTGCCGGTTGTTGATCGAGACGCGCGGTTTTGATAACGCCTGGATCGCTCTGGTGGAAGAAGCCAGACCTATCGAACCGTTCTTTCATGCCGGATTCGACGGCAGTTTCACTCCCATGATCGAACAATTACGCGCGGGCGATCTACCTCCCTGTGCCCTGTTGGCACTCAAGTCAGGAGGTATCCATGTAATGAGTGATTCGTCTTCCTCGTGTGCTGATTGCCCTCTGGCGGCGGGATGTGGTGACCAAGCAGGTATGACTATGCGTTTGGAGCATGAGAACCGCCGCGGAGAGAAATACGAAGACTCTAAATTTAGACATGAAGATACTTCGGTGCATAAAGTTGGGGAGTGTCTGTGCGGTTTGGTGGTTAGTGAAGAAAGTGCTATGTATTCCAAAAACATTGATGATGATTCGCGGTGTACTTGGGATGAATGTAAAAGGGCGGGCTTGATTTCTTTCGCGGCTTTACCATTATGCAATAGAAATGAATTATTGGGGTGATAGGACTAGGCTCAGCTACAGAGCGCGACTTTAGCGAACAGGCAACTTTTTTGGAGACCGCTTCAATGGAAGATCGCATCCATGCCATGGTCCTTGCCCACCAGAAACTATACCAATCGCAGAACCTCTCGCGAATTAACCTCCACGAGTATATCGTAGACCTTTTTGCTCATTTAAGGGACAGCTACCAGGTACCCGCGAGTAGAGTGAGCTTAGTCGGGGATATGGAGGATGTCGCGGTGTTGACCGACACGGCGGTACCCTGTGGATTGGTGCTGAATGAACTGTTCTCTAACGTCTTCAAGCACGCTTTTCCCGAAAATCGAGCGGAGTATCAATTGCGGGGCGAGATCGCGTTCGAGGCGGCGCATGGGGTGACCTGTCGTATTCGCTTTAGAGATGATTTGTACGAAGGAGGGGTATAAGGTAAACATGGCGCGCAAAGTCAAAATCCTGATCGCGGAGGACGAACTGTGGGAGGTGCGGTACCTGCAAATTATCTTGCATGGCTTAGGATATGAGTTCTGCGAACCGGTGGCTACTGGTAAAGAAGCGATAGAAAGCGCGGTGCGAGAACAGCCTGACGTGATCTTGATGGACGTTCGGTTGATCGGGAGCATGGACGGCATCACCGCGGCGCGAGATATTCGCGCCTGCCAAGATATCCCCATTGTCTTCGTGACTGGCTACGCCCTGAATGAGATTCGAGAGCGCGCCGCGCAGGTAAATCCCGTTGCCTTTTTAGAGAAGCCTGTATCGCGAGAGCATCTCAAGACGCTCATCGACGCGCTTTTTGAGACGTGAGCAATATGAGAAGCTTTCATCAGATCAGTGAGATCGCGTTGTAGTATTAGTTTCACTGTTGCTATAGGAATGGTGAAAAAATAACTTGCTCAATTCAGTAAGTGGTAATCCCCCCTTTAAGTGTTGTTAGGGGGGCACAACAGTTGTCAGCAGTTCTTTAACCGTCCAAATGTGCTCAGTCAGTCCCGCAGCCATAGCGGGCGTGCGGGGCTTCCAACGGCGCTGGGGGGCGTTATAGGTCTCCACCCGCAGCGTTTTGAGCGGACGCGCGCAGTTGT
>CAZSIG010000512.1:0-1436 GCA_964606195.1 uncultured Anaerolineales bacterium | reverse complement strand
TCTCACGCTGCTTGACGGCCTGTAAATACTGTCAACCTGAGTGGGGGCGTTTGAGCGTGGGGGGCGCCCGACTCCCTGGTACTCAGGAACTACCCCGTAGACTTCCACCAGCGCGTCATCAATCCCGCCCCAGCCATCCGCGATAGTAGGGGGCGGGGCCTCGGGGTGTCCGCGGCGCTGGAGCGTCTCGAACACCGCGATGCTGGCTTCTGTTTCCGTTTTGGCAATGCCTCGGGCAGCGCGGAGACGGTGATCCATATCGATCATGGTAGAGCGCCAGAACTAGCCGGTTTCGGGGTAACCTTTTTTTCACCCTTGTTGCGGACGTAGACCCATAGGCTGTCCACCTGCCCCCGTTAGATCTGGTGGTCCGCCAGCAGCATTTTCTCAAGCCGCGCGGCATGTTGGCCGGTCGCGCGAATCCCATCGATGAGGGGCTCTTCTTGGTGCCCTTTGGCCCGCGTCAAACTACTAATACGGCTATCCTCCGCTATCAGGGTCAGGGTGGCAATGATCTCTTCTTCGGGGGTGCGGCGGCGATAGAAGATCGTTCCTGTGGTTTCGACGAAGGTACGGTGGCACGTCTTGCACTTGTCACGCGGGCGCCATGCTTTGGTTTTGCCGCATTTAATGATGTTCGGCTGGTCTTCACTTTGCAGGTTGCTATAATCGGCGCAGTCTGAGTTAGGGCAGAAATCATCCACGCGCGCTTGTTTGGGCACGTTTACATCTCCCTCGGAGTGTTAACCGGGCTGCATTATACCTCATTTTTCCAACAATACTCAAGAGGGGGACTATCAACGAAGAAAGGAACTGATTTTGAGTTCCTTACGTTTTGCTGTATAATATAACCAATTTGATAATGATTATTTGTAAATTCTAATTATCGAATTGCGATTTGATGTTAGCCGAAACGCCGCGCGCGGTTATCTAAGGAGGTTAGAATGCCTGAAGTAGGAGAAGGTTGCGTGGAACCGGCACGCGGGGTAATTAGTGAGGTGGAACCGGCAGAAACTTTAGTAGAACAGGTTCAAAATCCAAAGGAGGATCCGAAAATGTCAGCAAGAGTTGGTAAACCTGCCCCCGATTTCGAGGCGAACGCTTATGCCGATGGGGGCTTCAAGACGGTTAAATTGTCAGACTATAAAGGGCAATGGGTGGTAGTGTGCTTCTATCCGGGTGATTTCACTTTCGTTTGACCGACCGAACTGACGGCGGTCGCCGTCAAGTACGCGGAGCTACAGGAGCTTGGTGTTCAGGTATTAGCGATCAGCACAAACAGTCACTTCGTTCACAAAATGTGGCAAGAGTCGGAGCTATCCAAGATGGTCGATGGAGGTGTGCCGTTCCCGATGCTGTCCGATGGCAATGGGGATATCGGGCGCGCCTATGGTGTGTACGACGAAGCCGCGGGGGTAGATATTCGCGGACGCTTC
>CAZSIG010000511.1:0-3436 GCA_964606195.1 uncultured Anaerolineales bacterium | reverse complement strand
CCGCGCCGCTTGCAACATCGCGTCGATATTCTCCGCGGGCGTGCCCGGTGACACCCCGCCGCCGAACGAAAGAATCATTCCCCCGCCCGGCGCGGCTTTGTCCAAACATTCCTGCGCCCAGCGGTATACCTCCTCCGGCGTACCGCGCGCCCCCACGTCCAGCGGTGGCACATTACCCATCAGCGCGACGCGGTGCCCCATCTTCGCCTTGACCTCCGCGATGTCGGTCTCGTGACTGAAATTGAACACGTCGAAATTCGCGCCAGACAGGCTCTCCAGCAAGTGCGGACACGGCGTGTCGTTGTGATAAACGCGAATCAGCCCCTCAAATTCGTCGAAAACGCGGCGCAGGTGCGGCTCGATGAGCGCGTGGTAATGCTTTTTCGACACCATGCCCACCAGGTCATCGAGCAGCATGATGCCCTCTGGGGCACGTAGGACGTCCAGTTGCGCGTGCAGCCAGCGGATAATCGTGGTCGTCACCGCGTCAAGAATATGCGTCACCACTTCGGGCATATCAATCAGCCCCATCATCAGCGGCGTCACTCCCATCACCCACGACGCGACGGTCATCGGACCGCGGGAGCATACCATTTTGATGTTCAACCCCTCCGCGTACAACCGCTCGTCTATCACTTCGTAGAAGCGGAGCGCCAGTGGCATCAACCCCTCTTCTTGTGGATTAGCTGGCTTTATGTCTTTCCAAAAAGTCAAATCGGTCACTATCGGCTCGACCGCGGGGGGATGATCGGCGTAGAAATGCAGCTTCGCCCCAAACGCGGACGGTTCCGCCGCCATGCCGTACTCTACCCAAAATCCGGGCAGAAAAACCGCGTCGGGAAATCGTTCCAATAATCCCAAGTTTATCTCCAGCCACTTGTCGGGGAAGAGAAAATAATCTCGCGTATCGATCCCCGCGTAGCCGGGCAGCCAAGGACTGTCCACACCGAGCGCGACGGGAACCCGCGCCGGTTCGCCCAATCGCGCCGCGATTTTGAAATTCTCCCAATTTGTGTTCATAGATACCTTTCTTAGAGGCGCAATGGGGATTGCGCCCTAATTCGCAAAACCGCACTATAACTCACCGCAGAGTGCGCCGAGGACGCGGAGAAAAGAAAGGAGAAAAGTTTTTCGTGCTCATAAGCGATCATAGACATTCATTAAAAATCGTTTTCGCTATACAGTTAGAAAACTATCCTTAAGACTTGGCGCCCTCCGCGTGCTCTGCGGCGAAGTTATTATGAAGTTGTGTAAATCCTAATCCGTTTATTCGTTACGGCACTTCACGCGCCGTACCCCCGATAACGTTCCACGACCTCGAACATCGCAAAGATGTTGTCGTCTGGAGTGTTGTAATCCATATTGATGCAGCATATGCCCACTTGCTCCAGCGGTCCCGCGGCGTTTAATAGTTTCTCCGTGTCCATTGCAATCTCCTGTGGGGTGCATTGTAACATACGTACTGGGTTAAGGCGCAAATTCAGAAACGCGTCGGGGAGCGCGGCGCGGCAGCGCGTCACATTCGACCCCCACCCGACACCGAACATTATCGCGGGCAGTTTCGCGTAATAGGGCGCAACGCGGTGCATGTTATCCCCGCAGTGATGGATGCCGAACGGTTGAATCCGCTTCGCCATGTGCTGTTCAATGGGCAGATGTATCTCGCGGTAACTTTTGGGTGAAATCATCTGCACCGAGCAATTCGCGTGAAAAAAGAGCCGCGCATCAACGCGCTCGACCATGCGATTGACGGAGATGGAGCAACTGCCCGTGCGCTCGCGAATATATAGCGCGATATCCACAATTAGTTCGCCGATTATCTCCAGCAGGCGGCGCACGCGGTTGGGGGCTTTGTGAAAATCGACGAACATATCTTCGCCGTAGAGGTGGTACGCCGCGTTCAGTAGCCCATCGGTATTCATATCACCAATCACGTAGCCATATTTTGCCTCAAGCGCGTCCATGTCTGCGATCAGTTGGCTCATCAACTCATTCTCGCGAAAATCAGGCTTCTTGAACGTCTCAATTTGCGTTGTAGTCAGATCGAGCGGTTTCGGTTGCGGCGCGGCGGCGGGCGCGAAGATTATCTCCGCGCCGAGCAGCGCCGGAATGATGAAGCCCCCCGCGACGTGCATAGAGCCGATGATGGGGCGCGGCTGCGGGGCAGCCGCGCCCATGCCGATGTCGCCATAGCGCTCGTGAAGCACGCGGCGCATGGTGATGTCATTCTCGATGCGCGCTTTCGCGTCGAAGTAGAAGGATTTGTCAAACGAGATACTCGCGGTGTTATACCACCAGTTGGGATTGAAAACGAGTTCGACGGGCAGAAATTCTTTGGCAGTGGTTTTAGGCACTTGGCTCCTCCGAAGAAAGGGGAACGTGAAACGTGAGGTGTGATATACATGATGTAGCTTACGCGTTTTTCACGTTTTACTCCCCCGGCAGCGCGGACTCGTAAGCCGCGATGATTTTGTCCATCAGCTTATCCATTTTCTCGTCCACCACCTGCCGCGCCGGGTCCGCGTCGTACCAGGCGATGATTTCGCGTGCCCCTTGCGCGAACGGGATGGTCGCGGTGAAGTCGGGGACGAGCCGCTTGATTTTGGTGTTGTCGAAGATGACGCTGTGCGCCTTGTCGCCGAGCAGCCCCGCGCCCCATTCTGCATCAAAAGCCGCGATGAACTCCGATGAGATGTGCACGAGGTGCGCCTTCACCCCCGCGGCATGAGCTAGGAACTCGTAGATTTGATTCCAGGTCAGCACTTCGTCGCCGGTAATGTGAAACGCCTCGCCGATGGCGCGGTGATTACCCAACAAACCTACGAAGCCCTTCGCGAAGTCCGCGTGATGCGTCAAATGCCACAGCGAAGTGCCGTCGCCGTGCACGATGACCCTCTTCCCTTTTCTCATGCGATCAATTACTGTGTAATAACCATGCACCGGCAGCCTCGTTTTGTCGTAAGTGTGCGAAGGGCGCACGATGGTTACGGGGAAATCTTCCTCGTGATAGGCGCGCATGAGCCCTTCTTCACAGGCGATTTTGGCGCGGGAATAGTCCCAATACGGATTGTGGAGTGGCGTGGATTCGGTGATGGGCAGAAACCGCAGCGGTTTTTGGTATACCGAAGCTGAACTGATGAAGACGTATTGCTCCGTGCGCCCACGAAATAGCGCGATGTCCGCCTCCACGTGCTCCGGTACGAAATTGACCCAATTTACCACCGCGTCGAATCTGTGTTCTTGAAGCGCTTCTTGCGCCGATGTCGCGTCGCGAATATCGCCGCGTAGAATTCGCGCCCCATCGGGCGCGGGACGCACCGACTTGCCGCGATTGAGCAGATATAACTCCATGCCGCGTTCTATTGCCAATTTTGAACAGGCTGAACTGATGACACCTGTACCGCCGATGAATAAGATTTTCATGTGTTTCCTTTCT
>CAZSIG010000510.1:0-3445 GCA_964606195.1 uncultured Anaerolineales bacterium | reverse complement strand
GGGGTGAGGTTTCTTCCCCGCGCAGTGGAGAGGGGGTTGGGGGTGAGGTTTCTTCACCTCTACGTAGTGGAGAAGGAACTGGTGGCGCGGTTTCTTCCTCTCTACGCAATGGAGAGGGGGTTGGGGGTGAGGTTTCTTCCTCTCTACGTAGTGGAGAAGGAACTGGTGGCGCGGTTTCTTCCTCTCTACGCAATGGAGAGGAGATTGAGGGTGAGGCTTCTTCCCCGCGCAGTAAAGTAGGTGCGAAGCGCGCGACGCCAGAGTTATGGGCAAAGCTCAAGCCTGTAGCGCGGCAGATGCGCCATGAGCCAACGCGCGCAGAAAAGGTGCTTTGGCAACGACTGCGCGGGCGTAAGTTGGCAGGAGTAAAATTTCGCCGTCAGCACGTTATTGAGCGGTTTATTGTAGATTTTTACGCCGCGCAGCCTCGTTTGGTAGTTGAAGTTGATGGACCTATTCACGAGTATAGTCGCGAAGAAGATGCTATTCGCCAAGAGTACCTCGAAAGGCAAGGTCTGCGCGTTCTGCGCTTTACCAATGAACAGGTTATGCGGAATATAGAGAGTGTTCTTGCCGCGATTGCCGAGGTTGCAAATTCTACCACGTTGGAGGAAGAACCTCACCCCCCGGCCCCCTCTCCATGTAATGGAGAGGGGGAGACGCGTGCGCTAGCCCCCTCTCCACACAATGGAGAAGATGGGGTGCGCGTAATAGCCCCCTCTCTACGTAGTGGAGAGGGGGTTGGGGGTGAGGTTTCTTCCCCGCACAGAGGAGGGGGGGAGACGTGCGCGCTAGTCCCCTCTCTACGCAGTGGAGAGGGGGTTGGGGGTGAGGTTTCTTCCCCGCGCAGTGGAGAGGAAGCTAGGGGGAGAGGTTTCAATGCTTTCACTCGCCAAGCTGCCCAGAAACTCATCCCCAAAACCAATCCTTTCCTACGCAAATTTTTCTACCAAATCACCGGACCCGACTTAGATGACGAACCATACGCGGGCTTTGTCAATGATCTGGTACAACTTCTCGCGCAGACCGATATGGGCGAGATTTTAGCCAACTTCGGCAAGCGCACGCGGCAGGAAGATCCTACCGTTCACTTTTACGAGACCTTCCTCGCGGCTTATGACCCCGCTCTGCGCGAGATGCGCGGTGTCTATTACACCCCCGCACCGGTAGTCTCCTTCATTGTGCGCTCGGTGGACGCGCTGCTCAAGATGAAGTTCGGAT
Source organism: uncultured Anaerolineales bacterium (assembly GCA_964606195.1). Taxonomy (GTDB): domain Bacteria; phylum Chloroflexota; class Anaerolineae; order CAZSIG01; family CAZSIG01; genus CAZSIG01. The sequence goes on along the minus strand of CAZSIG010000510.1, from coordinate 2,224 downwards.
TAGCGCAAGGCTTGGCGGATACGAGCAAGGTCACGGTCGAAAACACCGCGGTTCACAAGGTGCTGATATTAGACCCTGCTACTGGCACGGCAACTTTTCCCTACGCGGTAATCGACTTCATTCGGGAGCAGTTCATGCAGGGAGGCAACGCGGGCATGTGGTCAGGCTACGTGCGCGAGCATCTGCTGCCGCGCATCTTCGGCTTCGAGTTGCTGATGGCGCCCTACGCGGTGGCGCACTTCAAGCTGGCACTGCAACTCGCGGGGCATGACTTGCCGGAGGCGCAGCGCGCGACGTGGGCTTATGATTTTGCCCGCGATGAACGTTTGGGGATCTACCTGACCAACGCGTTGGAGGAGCCGGAACATGAAATTCCTACTTTATGGGGGCCGCTGCAAATTGTCACGCAGGAAGCCGAAGCGGCTAATCAGGTCAAGCAAGACCAGCCCATCATGGTAGTCATCGGCAATCCCCCCTACGCGGTAAGTTCCAGCAATCAGGGCGCGCATATCGAAGGATTGATGGCGCGTTACAAAGAGGTGGTGCGCGGCGAACGCAACATTCAACCGCTTTCGGATGATTACATCAAGTTCATTCGCTTCGCCCACGACCGCGTCGAGCGCACGGGCTATGGGGTTATCGGTTTCATCACCAATCATAGCTACCTCTCTGGCTTGATTCATCGCGGAATGCGCGAAGAGTTGCTGAAGACTTTTAACGAGATATACATTTTGAATTTGCATGGTAACACGTTGATGAGTGAGCTCGCGCCTGATGGCAGTGCGAACGAGAACGTCTTTGATATTCGTCAAGGCGTCGCTATAGTGTTTTTCGTCAAGGGATATGATGACGAGAACACGGGGCGTGTTTATTATGCCGATTTGTGGGGGACGCGGCAGGAAAAATATACCTATCTGCTGAAAAATGATCTCACCACCACCGCGTGGCAGGAATTAGAAACGCCCGCGCCGCATTTCTTCTTCGTCCCGAAAGATTTCGATCTGTCAAGTGAGTATGAGCGCGGTTGGAGCGTAGCGGATATGTTTCCGCTGTGTGTCAGCGGCATCAAGACACACCGCGACGATTTGGTTATCGGTTTTGATGAACGTGAACTGTATACCCAAATTAGCATGGTGCGCGGTGAGCGTTTTTCCGATGATGAACTGCGACATAGATTGAGACTACGCGATAATGGCTTGTGGGCATTATCCGCGGCGCGAGAGACGCTACGGCGAGATAAGGATTGGGAGAAATCGTTTACGCGATGCTTGTATCGTCCCTTTGATATACGACCTATTTTTTACCATGAGGCGTTAATCGACCGCGCCCGTAACGATGTAATGCAGCACATGCTACAGCCAAATTTAGCGTTAGTTACAACGCGGTTGTTCGTAGGAGAACACTTCACCTCTGTTTTGGCAAGCCGATATATCACCGAGATGAAAACCGGTGAAGCGACCCGGGGTACTTATTGTTTTCCGTTATATTTATATATCACCGCTGAAAATAGCATGGGCACCATTTTTGCCAATGGCAAACCAACTCGCGAGCCGAACTTATCGCCTCAATTTCTCGCGGCGGTTAAAGCGAAGTTGAAAATCTGTTTTGTGCCCGATGGCGCAAACACTCCACAGGACGGTTTCGGTCCGCAGGATATTTTCAGTTACATCTACGCGCTGCTCCACAGCCCCACCTACCGCGTCCGCTACGCCGAGTTCCTCAAGATCGACTTTCCTCGCGTGCCTCTCACCTCCGATAACGCGTTGTTCTGGCAATTAGTCGCGTTGGGACAACAACTCATCGAATTGCATCTGCTAGAGAGCCCGCACGTGGAACAGCCTATCACCAATTACCCGATCCCCGGAAGTAACGAAGTCGCGCGGCGCGGTGGCTATCCCAAATATACTCCACCCGATCCCGCGCAGGAGATTGGCGGGCGCGTGCATATCAACAAACAGCAGTACTTCGCGGGGATTCCGAAAGAGGTGTGGGAGTTTCAGGTCGGCGGCTATCAGGTGCTCCACAAATGGCTAAAAGATCGGCGCAGGCGAAAGCTCACTTACGATGATTTGACACACTATCAGAAAATCGTCGGCGCGCTGCGTGAGACGCTTCGGCTAATGGCTGAGATCGACGGGGCGATTACGCGCTGGCCCGTGGAGTAACCATAATAGGACTTACGCAAAACCGCACTATAACTAACCGCAGAGAGCGCAGGGGACGC
>CAZSIG010000509.1:1464-3447 GCA_964606195.1 uncultured Anaerolineales bacterium | reverse complement strand
GTTCAGTTACAGCGGCATCATTGCCTGACATAGTGACGCGAATTTGTAACCTGTTTTGCCCTACGCGGCGCAATGCTACTTCCCGTCTACAAAAAACTGAACAGCCCCCTCAGTTAAGATGACTTCTTTCGCGCAGATTATACCCAGATCAGCAGGTTAAACCGCGCCTTTTCGTATCCGTACGTAGTCATGCCAAATCAAAAATCCGCTCCATCTGCTGACTTTCCATCTTTTCTAGTTATCTCACTACAACGCATCCTCTTTTTCGGATGTCATAACTTCAACGGGGAGATGTATGGTGAAAACAGAACCTTTACCAACTTCGCTCTCAACAGTAATTTCTCCTCCCATCATCTGACAAAACCGCTGGCTGATAGCTAAACCCAATCCTGTACCTCCATATTTTCGCGTAGACGAGGGGTCCGCTTGAGTAAACGGTTTGAACAAGTTCCGCATCTGCTCCGTGGACATACCAATGCCGGTATCGGTCACGCGAAAACACAGCCAGAATGTAGCATGATCTTCGACCTCGCGAGTGACGTTAAGGGTTATTGTTCCGTTGGTAGTAAACTTCGCGGCGTTACTGAGTAAGTTGACTAACGATTGCTGAACCTTAGTCGAATCCGCGTGCATAAATCCCAAATCTTCATCGCACTGCACATCCAATACATTATTGTTTTTCTCTATCAACGGTTGCACCGTATTCACCACATGCTCGATCAGAGATTGCACGCCAAAGGTTCCAAGATAAAGCTCCATCTTGCCCGCCTCAATTTTGGAGAGATCGAGAATATCGTTAATCAGCGTGAGCAGATGATTGCCCGCCATTCTGATCCTCTCCAAATCGGGCACGAGATCGTCATAGCCCAGATCCACAGCCTCTTCTTGCAGCAGTTCGCTGTACCCGATGACGGAATTCAACGGTGTGCGTAATTCGTGGCTCATATTAGCCAGAAAAGTACTCTTGGCGCGGTTCGCGGCTTCGGCAGCCTCTTTGGCTTCTTGTAATTCTGCCTCCGCCCGCGCACGTTCCGCCAACTCGCGTTGGGCTGCCTCATACAACTGCGCGTTGCGCACCGCTATAGCTACTTGCGTGGCGAACGCGAAGGCGGTACGCGTATCTTCCTGCGTATAAGGAATATCGTCCTTGCGCCCTATCGTAAGCAAGCCTATCAGCCGATTACGCACCAAAAGCGGGGCATTGATAAAAGAGCGAATATCAGCCATCGAACCTTCCGGTAACCAGCGCTCATCGCGGTGGACGTCGGGAACCAACAAAGGCTGTCTGCTTTCTAAAACCGCATAGTTCAAGGGATACTTATCAGCTTTAATACTGACATGAGGAATATCACTACCTCTTTCGTCGCGACCGGCTACCACGACAAGTTGATCACCGCTGATCAACATCACCGTAACGCGGTGGTAAGTTATTACCTCTTCCAGTTGCGCGAGGACTAAATCTATGACTTCCTGTAATTCCAGCGTGCTACTGACGATCCTCGATACTGCGCGGAGAGTATCCGAGAGCCGCCGCCGCTCCTGTTCACGAGCATACGATGCCTCTAATTCGCGTTGAGAGGCGCGTAATGCCCTCTCAGTTTTTCTACGCTCCAGCGCGTTCACGAACATCTCCCCCACCACATGCAGCAGCGAGACGTCATTCTCCACCCAGATTTTATCGCCGCGTATTATATCGAATCCCAAAAAACCGCGCAGTTCTCCCCGATGAGCGAGAGGTATGGTGATAAGCGATTTAATATTCTCTAATTGTAAAAGTTGCTTCTCCTCATAATTCGCTGTCGATAACTCACTATTCGATGATAAAACAATACTTTCGAAACGTCTGAGTTTCCCTATCCACTCAGGCAATTTGGCAGTGGGAATCTCTTGCAACTCCGCGCGGCGCGACTTCACCCCGCTATCGCACCATTCATGGGTATTACTCAACGTCGAACCATCAGCCGAAATCTGAAAGACGTAGCT
>CAZSIG010000509.1:0-1364 GCA_964606195.1 uncultured Anaerolineales bacterium | reverse complement strand
TCCAGCCGTACTACCGTCATGCCCAAAGTGGCTACTTCATAGAGCACTCTAAGCTCATTAGCGCGTTGCTTAGTCTCTTCATTGAGCAGGGTGTTCTCTATAGCCATCACCGCGACGTTGGCTATCGCTCCTAGAAATTCTACGTCTCGCGATGTAAAACTTCGCTCATCGGGACGGTTGATGACGGTCATGGTGCCCAATATACTTTCCCTACCAAGCAAGGGCACGACGATAATGTCGCCCGCGTTATCCCTGACGCGCCGCTCTCTAACTGCCGGACTTTCGCGATGTTCAGCAACCCCTTTAGGCGACAGTACAGGCTCCCGTTCGCGAATTGCCCACCCGCTCAGTCCGTCCATCAGCTCAGCGAAAGTGATATTGAGCTCATCGACCGCGCCCTTTCCACCAAAGACGACGTGCTTCACCCGTTGCGCGGTCATATTCACTAATATCAACGAAACTCTATCCACTGATAGCGTATTCGTCACCCCATCTACTATAGTTTGTAGCAAATCGGGCAAGCTCTCGTAAGCAATCAGGGAGCTGGCGACCTGATACAGCGATTGGGTCTCGGCTAAACTATCGCGCAGCGCCCTCGCCGCCTGCTTGCCCTCCGTGATATCCATCGCGGAGATCAGAAACGCGGGGGCGCCACGATATTCGATTATCTCCGCCCGAATATCCAGCCATCTCTCCGCGCCCGATTTAGTGATAATTTTCAGTTCGTATCTACCGGGCGTAGTCTCTCCCCTAAGCCGCGCGGTTGCCCTCTCTCTAACCACATCGCGATAACCAGGGTGGACGATTTCCCAAAATTTCATCGCGCAGAGTTCTTCTTTGGTGTATCCCGATACCTCTTCCGCCGCGGGGTTCGCGTAAAGCCATTCCTCTCCCTGATGGATCATTATGCCTACCGGGGCAGATTCTGTGAATGTCCGAAACTTCTCCTCGCTCTCTTTGAGGGCTTTATCCACCGAGTGCCGCGCGGTGACATCGTGCAAAACTATCAAATACTCCGGCTGGCGTTTTTCGCGATCGTGTAATGGAGACAGGGACATTTCATAATAACGTTTCGTGCCATTTGCATCGCGAGTAACCTCAAGCTGAGTTTTAGCATCGGCAATCAGATATTCATCCAAATCGACCCAGTTGGCGAATACCTCTGTCGCGGGCTGCCCGATCAATTCCTGAAGAGAACGACCTATCATTCTCTCCGCCGCCGGATTTAAGTCCACAATGCGTCGCTGATTATCCAACACGACCACCCCATCGTTAATTCCCTCTACCACCGCGTGGCGCGCCACCGGCACGATATCGAACAAGCGAAAACGAAAAAATCCCCAAGATAAAATGACTCCGGACAA
>CAZSIG010000508.1:0-3451 GCA_964606195.1 uncultured Anaerolineales bacterium | reverse complement strand
GGGAGAGGGTTAGGGTGAGGGGGGGCGCGGCGCGATTATATGAGCATCTCGCCCGGTAACCGCGTCATGCCCCCGGCACCAATTTATTTTCGAGGTGGTGTCAAAAAATTAAGAGACTCGGTTTTATAACAAAAACCGAGTCTCTTTTGTATTAGTAGGGCAGGTTTCCATACCTGCCGTATTCGTGGTTACGCCAGATGGCGGCTATGGAAAGCCGCCCTACATCCTACATTTGGGACGGCGGCGCGGTTATTTTTAACGCTGGATGATTACGCGTATTACGCAGGTGTTCTCCGGAGGATAATTGCCCGTTTCGTCCACTACGGTGAGGCGCAGATTATAGACTCCCTCCGTGATTTGGTCAGTATCCCATATCTCCAGCGTGCCGTCGGTCACGGGGACGCGGCGCACATCTTCGCCCACGCTGTTCCAAACGTTCGGCTGTTCACCGTAGCCGTATTCCAGCTTATAGAACCAGAAGTTGTTGATGAACGCGCCACCTTTGACCTCTACCTTGCCACTGATGGTTTGATTGGGGTTGGGATAGGTGATGCGCGCTTGGGGGTTGGGACAAGCCGCGGGAACCGTAGTGGCGGTGGCTACGAGCGAAGGGGGCGGAGTGGGAGTATCTGTGATTATAACGCGCGTTGGACGTGCCCGCGTCGCGGTGGGGGGGAGCGTGGGAGTTGGCGGCGCGGGAGTATAGGTGGGAGTAGGAATTAGACCCACAGTGGGAGTGACGCCCGCGGCGCGTTCGGGTATTTGGATATTGGGGGTGATGAAAGTATCGACGTATAACACGCCGCCGCTTATCGCCAGCAACACCACGATTGCCATCAGCGCGTAGTAGACGCGCTCAGATGCCTTCTCTTTTTCTAGGGTGAAAATAGAGGAGTTCCGCTCGCGCATAGCCAAAAAGATAACTCGCAGAGTGTATAAGAGGCACACTCCACAGATGGCGTATATTAATGTCGAGTACTTTGAGATCAGTTGAATTAATATAACCATAGACAGGTTTACGCGCCTTTAGGCAACTTGTGCAGTATCCCTTTGATGAGTTTGACCATACGCGGCGTAATCACCGCGCCGATGTCCAACACTTCCTGGTGATTGCTCGCGGTCGCGCCCGCGATGTTGGTGATGCCCGATATACCCAGCACGCGCATTCCGCCGTGCCGCGCCACTATCACCTCCGGCACGGTGGACATGCCGACCGCGTCCGCGCCGATGCGGCGAATGAACTCCACTTCCGCGGGAGTCTCGAAGTTCGGTCCCGATAGCATGATGTAGATGCCCTGTTGTAACGGAATCTCTTCCTCCTCCGCGACCTGTAGGGCGGTGGCGCGCAGTTTGGCGTCGTAGGCTTCGGACATATCGGGGAAACGCTCGCCAAGCTCGGGGTCGTTCGCGCCCATCAACGGATTGTGTCCGACCATCCCCGCGAGATTGATGTGGTCAGTTATCAGCATCAGCTCTCCGGGCGCGAAGTCGGGATTGATGCCACCCGCCGCGTTGGTGATTATCAGCGTCTTCACGCCAAATTCGCGCAGTACTCGTGTGGGTAAGGTCACGTCTACCATACTATACCCTTCGTAGAAGTGGATTCGCCCTTGCATCACTATGACGGGGACTTCTTCCAGCAAGCCGATGACCAGCCGATTGCCGTGTCCCTCCACTTTAGAGGTGGGAAATCGGGGAATGTCGCGGTATGGTAGTTTATCTGCTTCTCGAACTTCGTCAGCCAGCGCGCTCAGTCCCGACCCCAATACGATGCCGATGGTGGGGCGGTGCTTGGTGCGCTCCTGAATGAACTCCGCGATAACTTGATATTCACGCTTGATATAGGTTTTAGGCATTTTGTTCCTCCTTAGATTTGTTCTGAACAATAATTTGATTTATGAGTCCGCTGAAAAAGTCAGCGGATGGAGCGGATTTTTATTTAACCACAAAGGGCACGAAGGACACTAAGTTTATTCTTGCCTCGAATGACAATTTTTGACCGCGTATATACATTATTGAGGGGTAATGCCTGCGTAGGGCGGCTGCGCGTAGCCTACCCGTAGCGGTATTCTTAGCCGCCGTGCTATCTACATGACAACAATGGCAGGTATGGAAACCTGCCCTACGCTACAAATTTGGGTAAAATACTTGGTGCTCTTGGTGCCCTTAGTGGTTAAATTAGCGTATTATTTTTCTTTCACTGTTCACCGCGTATTGTCAGGAATCGTCATGGGCGCGGGGGTGTGCTTTGTCGTAGGCATCGCGCAGGTGTTTGTGGCTGACGTGGGTATAGATTTGCGTAGTCGAGATGCTGGAGTGACCCAATAGCTCTTGTACCTCGCGCAGGTTCGCGCCGCCGTCTAGCATGTGCGTCGCGAAAGAGTGTCGCAGCGTGTGCGGTGAGATTTTGACCTCTATCCCCGCGGCTTCAGCGTATCGCTTGAGTAAAAACCAAATACCCTGACGGCTCAACTGCTGTCCCTGACTATTGAGTAGTAGAATATGTTTAGCCAAGTTTTCGGGTTTAGTCAGCGTGTGCACTATTACCGGGCGCGCGCGGTTTATGTACTTCGTTACCACCAGCATGGCTTGGTGGTGAATGGGAATTATCCGCTCTTTGTCCCCCTTACCGCGACAGCGCATGGCGGGAGTTGCCGGCTCAAAATCGTTCAAAGTAAGTGAAACTAACTCACTTACGCGCATACCGGTGGCATATAGTATCTCCAATATCGTTATATCGCGCCAGGCGCGGGCGTATGGTTTCAGAGCTTTGAGAATGCGCTTTGCTGGTAACTTCGCGCCGCGCTTGGTGACAAAGAATGGGAATCTCTTAGTGTAAAATTCGGGGCGCTCGTTGTCGCAATATTCGCGCAGTATCTCCACCATGCGCGGAGTCAGTTTTATCTGACCACGCCCGGGACAATCAAGCGTCTCGCGCATCCAATCGACGGCGTCGGCAGACAGGTTGTATATATCAGCTATTTCGAGTTCCACTTCGTAGTAGAGTGTCGCGAGCGCCCGCGCGCGCTTGGACTTGATGCGACACAGCTTCAGCGGCATCGTGAGCAGCTCTTCCATCTCCCGTACAGAGATATTTTGCGGGAGAGATTTGCCTATTTTAGGTATATCGAGATTGAGCAGCACATCTTCTTCGACGTATTTTTCGGCGGCTAGAAAGTGGAAGAACGACTTCGCCGAGGCAACCTTGCGCGCTATGGTGGAGGAGGAGAAACCGCGCTCTTTGTTGTGCAAGATGAATTGAACGATTGTGTCTTTTGTCACTTTTTGCCACCCATTGGGCGATTCCGCGTAGCCGGGCAGCGTCTCCAGAAAGGAGACGAGTTGGTTCAAATCGACTTCATACGCGTTTCTAGTGTTGATTGATAAACCTCTCTCAACCACTAGATATTTAAGAAAATCTTGTACAGCTTGTCTCATTGCATCCTCGCTT
>CAZSIG010000507.1:0-3459 GCA_964606195.1 uncultured Anaerolineales bacterium | reverse complement strand
GTGCGGGCGGTTTAGCCCTCCAACAAATAAGTCCGCATCTCCCCGCGCCCCTTCACCTCAATCACCCCGCGCTCCGCGAAGCGATATTTATCGCGTAGCAGCGCATAAGTTGCCTCCGTCACCTGAATCTTCCCCGCGACCCCGTGCGATTCCATGCGCCCCGCGATGTTCACCGTATCGCCCCACAGGTCATAGCTGAACTTGGTCGTGCCGATGACCCCCGCGATTACGGGGCCGGTGTTGATGCCGATACGCAGGTCTAGCGACGTGCCGCGCGCGGCGTTAAACTCCGCGACGCCGTCGAGCATCGCCAGCGCCATGTCGGCAATCGCCGCCGCGTGGTCGGGGCGCGGCGTGGGCAGCCCCCCGACGACCATATAAGCGTCACCGATAGTCTTGATCTTCTCCAAGCCGTAGCGTTCCACCAGCGTATCGAACAGCGAGAAAATCTCGTTTAGCAATATTATCAGGTCTTTGGGTGATATACGCGTCGATAGAGGGGTGAAATCGACGATATCCGCGAAGAGCACCGTCACCTCCGCGAAGTTGTCCGCGATTATCTCCTCGCCCATCTTCAGACGGTCGGCAATCGGCTTGGGCAAGATGTTGAGCAGCAGCCGCTCCGAACGTTTGCGTTCTGCCTGTATCATCTTGAGGTACGCCTGTTCCTGGTCGTGCAGCCGCTTCGCCGCCAGCGAGGCGTTGACGCGGGCGCACAACAGCGCGGGGTCGAACGGCTTGGGCAAGTGGTCGGTCGCGCCCATCTCGATACAGCGCACCACGTCCGCCATCTCGTCCGACGCGGAGACGACGACGACCGGAATGTGTTGCAAGCGGCTGTCCGCCTTCATTCGCTCCAGCACCGCGAAGCCGTCCATATTCGGCATAATCAAATCCAATAGCACCACATCGAACGACTCTTCGCGCAACATCTCCAACGCCTGTTGCCCATCCTCCGCCTCCGCCACCGCGTACCCCTCATCCTCCAGGCTCGCGGACAGGAGCGTGCGGTTAATCATGTCGTCGTCCACCACGAGCAGCTTGCCCGCGTACTGCGTCTGGTCATACAGCCGTTTCGCCGCGAGGGAGGTCTTGATGCGCGTGCGCAGCAGCATCGGGTCGAACGGCTTGGCGATGTAGTCGGTCGCGCCCATCTCGATACAACGCACTACGCTGTTCATGTCGTTGTCGCTTGAGACGATGATGACCGGAATGTGCTGCAAGCGGCTGTCCGCCTTCATTTGCTCCAGCACCGCGAAGCCATCCATCTCCGGCATTATCAAATCCAACAGCACCACGTCGAACTCGTTGGCGCGCAGCATCTCCAGCGCCCGCCGTCCGTGCTCCGCCACCGCGACCGCGTACCCCTCCTCCTGCAGATTAGTCGCCAGCAGCGTACTATCGAGTGGGTCATCGTCTACCACCAGCATCGTCGCGACGTTCGCCGCGCTAAATGATTCGGCTACACAAGAATCGGCGACCAAAGCACACATATCACCACTCCCTTCGCATCTCTTGTAACACATCTTGGACTACCTCATACTCCCGCTCAATACGCCCCAATAATTCCCCCGCGCCATCCAAGCGTTCCTCTCTGGCGCGCGTCTCCAAATCCTGACACATCGCGCTCAACTCGGTCGCGCCAAAGTTCGCGCTGTTCGACTTGAGCGTATGGACGGCGCGGCGCAGTTCCTCGTTCTTACCCATCGCCAACGCCTGCCGCGCCTCCTGCTGCAACTGCTCCGCGTTCTCCAGATACGTATCGAGCAGTTGAGGTAAGACCGTCGCGGCGCGTTTACCCAAAGTCTTGCGCAGTTGCGTCAGCGCGGTCGGGTCGATGACCACGCGCTCTTCTTCCGCCCGCGGCGCGGCGGCAACTTTCGTTTCTCCTTTATCCGAAGCGATTCCCCGACTGGCGCGCAATGCCTGAATTAATTCCCGCACACGAAACGGCTTGCTGATGTAATCATCCATCCCCGCTTCGAGGCACATCTCGCGGTCGCCCTGCATGGCGTTGGCGGTCATGGCGATGATGTAGGGCTGTTCCTGCGCGGCGATCTCGTCCAGCCTGAATTGCCGAATGCTGCGCGTCGCCTCCAGCCCATCCATCTCCGGCATCTGCACATCCATCAGCACTACATCGTAGGGACGGTCGCGCAGCGCCTCCAGCGTCTCCAAGCCGTTCCCCGCCACATCGGCGCGGTATCCCAAGCGGCGCAGCGTCAAGAGCGCCAACTGTTGATTGATGGAGTTATCCTCCGCGAGCAGAATACGCAGCGGGATTTTCTCCGCCATACGCGAGTCGAACTCCGAATGCGGCTCCTTTTCATAGGGCGATTTTATCCCCTTGCCGCGCCCGCCGGCGAAGACCTCGACCAGTGTGTTGTATAACTGCGAGGGCTTGATGGGACGCGTCAGATACGCGGCGAAGAGTTCGAGGCGCGAGTCTTGCTCCTGATGTCCCAATGAAGTCAGCATGACCAACGGCAGTTCGTCCGCGGCGCGGTGTTGGCGAATCGCCTCCGCCAATTCTAAGCCGTTCATCTCCGGCATCTGCATATCCAAAATCGCCAAATCGAACTCCGCGCCCTGCTCGATGAGCGCCATCGCCTGCGCGCCGGAGGCGACGACCGTCGGGTACATTTTCCACGACTCCGCCTGGCGCAGCAGAATCTCGCGGTTCGTGGCGTTATCATCGACGACCAATAATCGTTTATCGCGCAACGTCGGCTGCTCCTCGCTCAGGTAGGCAAGCTGCGCGCTCTCCCCCGCCTTAGCCCGAATCGTGAAGTAGAAGATGCTGCCGGATCCCCCCCTTTCTTCCCCCCCACTTGTGGGGGGGACAGAGGGGGGGCTCTCCACCCACATCGTTCCGCCCATCATCTCCGCGAGCCGTTTGCTGATGACCAGCCCCAAGCCGGTGCCACCGTACTTGCGCGTGGTCGAGGCATCAATCTGGCTGAACGACTGGAACAGGCGAGACATACGGTCACGCGGAATGCCGATGCCGGTATCGCGCACGGAGAAGAGCAGTTCGTACTCCTGTGCCTCGCCCGCGCTCGCCAACTCTTGCGCCTCCACCGCCACCACAATCTCGCCTTGTTCGGTGAATTTCACCGCGTTGCTCAGGAGATTGAGCAGAATTTGCCGCAGGCGCGTCTCGTCGCTGACGACGACCGTCGGAATGTGCGCCTCGGTCAGATACGCGAGGTTCAGCTTTTTCTCCGCGGCTTTCATCGCCACCAAATCGAGCGCGGACTCGATGCACTCTCGCAGATTGAAGGAATGTCGCTCCAGCACCAGCTTGCCCACCTCGATTTTGGAGAAATCGAGAATGTCGTTGATGATAGTCAGCAGCGCGGTGCCGCTATCGCGAATGGTCAGGGCGAAGTTGCGCTGTTCCGCCGTCAAGTCGGTGTCCATCAGCAAGCTGGTCATGCCGATGACGGCGTTCATCGG
>CAZSIG010000506.1:0-3461 GCA_964606195.1 uncultured Anaerolineales bacterium | reverse complement strand
TACAATATACGTAGTTTAGGTTGAAAAGTCGCGCCGGAAGGGCGCGGTTGCCTTTACGATTGTTTGCAAATTTTGTGGTAGTGGAGTAAAATTGTAGAGGGTAGCGATTGATGCCCCATTAGTAATTGTTAGGAGTTACTTATGACTCACCCCGAAATTCGAGAGCGCGACCCTATATGGTTGAAATTCTACGACGAGGATGTTTCGCGTGAGATAGAGATTCCTTCCCTGATTATCCCCGATTTCCTCAACAGCGCGGCGCGACGATTCCCCAATCGCCAAGCGTTGGCGTTCATGTTGGCGTTGGACAAACCCTCCGTAGTTTTTGCTGGCGGACGAATGACTTATGCCCAACTGAAGCGCGAGGTCGATTACATGGCGGGCGCGCTGGCGGATTTGGGAATTGAGAAAGGCGACCGCGTAGCGATTATGCTGCCTAATTGTCCCCAACTTGTTATCGCTTATTTCGCGCTGCTCTCTATCGGTGCGGTGGTAGTATTGACCAATCCGGTCTACACGGAGCGGGAGTTGATACATCAGTGGAGCGATTCCGGCGCGGAAATAGCCATCGTTCTGGATATGATGTTGGACAAGACGCTCAAGGTTAAAGATAAAACCGCGATTGAGGAGATCATCGTTACGGGAGTGCAGGATTATTTCTCTTTTCCTATCGCTCTATTCTATCAACTTAAAGCTCGCGTCGACGGATCGTGGGTGGACGTACCGGAGCAACCTAACATTTATGAATTTAAGAAGCTCATCGCGCAGCACAAATCGCCGCCCGAGGTGGATGTTACGCCCGAAGACCTCGCTTGCCTGCAATACACCGGCGGGACGACCGGCTTGGCGAAGGGCGCGATGCTCTCGCATTGTAACCTCGTTTCCAGTGTGACACAGATTCGCGAATTCTTGCTGCAAGGTCACGAAGACGCGACGGATGGGGGCGTGGCGATTATTCCGATGTTTCATGTTTATGGCTTGGCGATGATGAACCTCGCGGCACATCTAGCCGCTAAATTGGTTTTGCTGCCCTTGCCTGACATTAGAATGTTGGTAGAATCGATAAAGAAGGAGCGTCCCACATTCTTTTTGGGAGTTCCGGCGTTGTTCGTCGCGGTCAATAACTACAAGGGTATAACCGAGAGTGATTTGAATTCCATCAAAGTCTGTTTCAGCGGTGGCGCGCCGTTGCCCGTTGATGTCATCGAGAACTTCGAGCGGCTGACCGGCTCGCGTATCGCGGAGGCGTATGGCATGACGGAGACCGCGTCGGTGACGCACGTTAATCCGCGACGCGGAATGCGCAAGTACGGCAGTGTCGGCGTGCCCATCGTCGGCACCGATTCTAAAATTGTGGACGCGAATGATTACACCCAAGAATTGGGCATTGGTGAAGAGGGCGAGATGCTCATCAAAGGTCCTACGGTGATGTCCGGCTATTGGAATCAGCCGGAGGAGACCGCGCATGTTTTACACGACGGTTGGCTATCTACTGGTGACATCGCCAAGATGGACGAAGATGGTTATTTCTGGATAATGGACCGCAAGAAAGACCTGATTCTCAGCGGTGGTTTCAACGTCTACCCGCGCGAAGTTGAGGATGTGTTGTATCAGCATACAAAAGTCAAGGAAGCGGCGGTGATTGGTATCCCCAGCGGGGTACGCGGCGAAAAGGTTAAGGCTTTCGTCGTTTTGAAAGAGGGTGAGGAAGCCAAGCGTAAGGAATTGCTAGACTTCTGCCGCGAACGTCTGGCGCATTACAAAGTGCCGCGTGCCATCGAGTTTAGAAAAGAGTTACCCAAATCCGCGGCGCGAAAAATTCTACGTCGTGCCCTGCGTGACGAGGAAATCGCGAAATTGGAGAAGCGTGGAGAGAGACGGACCGAAAAAAGCAACCATTGATGTATAGGGTGAAGAAACTAAAGAAAAAAATCAGCGTAAATCAGTTAAATCAGGAGAATCCGCGTTCTATTCTTTCGTAGTGTCGGACAACTGGGTTGGGATATTAAAAAGCCACGCGCCTTAAACCGCGTGGCTTTTTGATTCGCCCATATTTGTATTGCATCCCGCGAGCTTCAAGTTCGCGAGGAGCTATGCTCAACTACACTCCAAACGCTTCCTTCATCTTCTCGAAAAGTCCGCGTTGTTCCTTGATAAGTGGTTCATCACCAAAAGTCTTGGCTAATTGTAGCAATAAATCTTTTTGTACAGGAGTCAAGCTGGTAGGGGTGACGACGCGTACCAGCACGATGAGGTCACCGCGCCGGTCTTTGCTGCGCAGATAAGGTACACCCTTTCCCTTCACCCTAAATGTTCTGCCCGTCTGGACGCCGGGGGGAATATCCAATTTTTCGTTGCCATCCAGCGTAGGGATAGTCATCTCCGCGCCGAGTGCCGCTTGAGCTATGTTCAGCGGTAGTTCTAATAACAGGTCGTTGTCTTGGCGGTTGAATAGTTTGTGTTCTTTTACCGATAGAACGACGTACAGGTTTCCGGGTGTCCCGCCGCGCGTCCCTGCTTCCCCTTCGCCCGCGAGGCGAATGCGCGTCCCATCGTCCACTCCCGGCGGAATGGTGATTTCGATTCTCTTCGTTACCTGTACTTGCCCTTTGCCTTGACATTGACGGCAAGGATTGGTGATTATCTCCCCTTTTCCCTGACAGCGCGGGCAGGTAGTGACGTTGACGAAAGAGCCGAATATCGTCTGCTGGGATTGGCGCATTTCGCCGGTGCCATTACATTGCGGACAACGCATCGGCTGAGTGCCCGGCTCGGCGCCAGAACCGCGACATTTAGGGCAAGTCTCTGAGCGGGGCACATCTACGGCTTTATGGCAACCGAAAACCGCTTCCTCGAATTCAATCGCTAAGTTATAGCGAATATCCGCGCCGCGTTGCGGTTCATATCTGCGCCGCCGCCGCGATCCCATGCTGCCGAAACCGAAGATTTCCTCAAATATATCGCCAAATCCTCCAAAACCATAATCGCCCATGCCGCCCATACCACCAAGATCGACGCGCCCGAAGCGGTCGTAAGTAGCGCGTTTCTGCTGGTCGCTGAGTACCTCGTAAGCCTCGTTGATTTCCTTGAATCTCATCTCTGCGTCCGAATTTTTATTGACATCTGGATGATATTGTCGCGCTAGTTTGCGGTATGCCTTTTTTATTTCCTCTTGACTCGCATTGCGATTTACGTTCAAAACCTCGTAGTAATCTCGTTTCGCAGCCATATTTTAATACACCTACCTATATTTTTAAACTCCGTGCAATGATAACACATTTGCCTTAAACGGGCAAAAGCTAACGCGGGGGGAAAGTGAACACTGATTTTTGCTCTTAGGACTTACGCCGAAAGGTATATTTTACCGCAGAGACGCAGAGGACGCGGAGTTTTCTAGGTAAATTCTTAGGGGCTGGTTCAGTTGACCGCGTATAGACTTCCCAGGACTTACGCAAATTCAG
>CAZSIG010000505.1:0-3462 GCA_964606195.1 uncultured Anaerolineales bacterium | reverse complement strand
CTATCAATCAGCATTTAGAAAACACTTTTATGACAGGAGAACTTTTATATGCGTATTGCAATTTCAGCCGATACTAACAACGGCTTAGACAGCGCGGTCAGCGCGCACTTTGGGCGCTGTCCCTATTTCATTTTGGTCGATGTAGACGATAAAGAGGTCAAAGAGGTCACCGCGATAGACAATCCATACTATGCCAACCATTCCCCCGGGCAAGTCCCCGCGTTCATTCATAATCAGGGGGTTAGTGTGATGTTGGCAGGCGGAATGGGACGACGCGCGGTCGCTATATTCGAACAAAACGGCATCGAGCCGGTCTCCGGCGCGGTGGGGACGGTGCGCCAAGCGGTGGAAAGCTATCTCGGCGGCGAACTGCGCGGCGCGGCGCCCTGCGCGGAGAGCGAACATCACCATCATCATCACTAATTATGAATAGTATAGGACTTACGCAAAATCGCACTACAATTTACCGCAGAGAACGCAAAGAACGCGGAAAGTATTGTGAAAGTTTTTTACCTGTCATACAAGGTCATAAATATTCATTAAAAGTCATATTCGCAGCGCGATAAAAACCTATCCAGAAAACTCTGCGTTCTCCGCGTACTCGGCAGTAAAATTATTCTGAACTTGCGTAAGTCATATTTGAATTATAAGGAGGTGAGATACATGAGAGGTAGAGGACCAGGAGGAGGTCGCGGCGGTGGTCGCGGTCCTGGACGGATGCCCGGCGGCACAGGCGCGGGGCCGGGGGGTAACTGCGTTTGCCCCAACTGCGGTCACAAAGAGGCGCACATACTTGGACAACCCTGTAATCAGCGAAAATGCCCCAAGTGCGGCAATTTGATGACTAGGGAGTAATCAGCAAAGGCGTGAAACGTAATGAGTAACAAGTTAAACATTACGTTTCACGCATTACGTTTTATCTTTTTAATCTATGGAGGAATAACAGCATAATGAAAATTGCAATCTCAACATTAACGGCAAGTATGGACGCGGAGCTAGACCCGCGTTTCGGGCGAGCACAGAACTACGTCATCGTGGATAGCGAAACAGAAGAATGGGAAGCGGTGGCTAATCCCGCGGTCAGCGCGGGCGGCGGCGCGGGGATTCAAGCCGCGCAGTTCGTCGCCAATCAGGGCGTCAAGGCGGTTATCAGCGGCGCGTTTGGGCCCAACGCCTTCAATACTTTGGGCGCGGCGGGAATCGAGATGTACACCGCGCCGAACGGCACGACTGCCCGCGACCTGCTGGCGCAGTTCAAGGAGGGTAAATTGAATCAATTGGACACCGCGAGTCATGGCGGCTATCACGACCACGGCGGCAGACGCGGCATGAGCGGCGGACGCGGTATGGGTAGAGGACGAGGATAACCATGATGCGTATTGTCGTTGGCAGCGGGAAGGGCGGCACCGGCAAAACTACCATTGCCACCAGCCTCGCGCTTGCCCTGGACACCGCGAAGACGTTGCTTCTGGATTGCGACGTAGAAGCTCCCAACTCCCACCTCTTCGTCGCGCCGACTTTCGAGCGGCGCGACGAAGTGGGCATTCTAGTTCCCGAAGTGGATACCGATTTGTGTACGCTTTGCGGTCGCTGCGCGCAGGTGTGCCGTTTCAACGCCCTCGCGGTCGTTGGCGAGAAGGTGCTCATCTTCCCCGAACTTTGTCATGGTTGTGGTAGTTGCTCGCTCAATTGCCCAGAACAGGCGATAAGCGAGCGATTGCGCGTCATCGGCGTGGTCGAAGCGGGACCGACGCCCTCTGGGTTGTATTTCGGACGCGGGGTGATGAACATCGGCGAACCGATGGCGGTGCCGATTATCAAGCAGCTTAAAAATTGGGATTTGGACGGAGACCGCCATAACATCATCTTCGACGCGCCGCCCGGCACCGCCTGTCCGGTGGTCGAAACGGTGCACAGCGCGGATTTCGCACTCCTCGTCACCGAACCGACGCCCTTCGGGTTGCACGATTTGCGTCTGATGGTAGATGTAGTACGCGAGTTAGGTGTCCCCGTGGGCGTCATCGTCAACCGCGACGGTGTAGGTGATAAGCAAGTCGATAAATTCTGCGCGGAGGCGGGTTTGCCGATACTGCTGCGCGTCCCTCTGGAACGCGAGATTGGCGAGGGAATAGCACAGGGTAAACCATTGATAGATATACGTCCCGAATACGCGGAGAAGCTACGCCAAGTTTACGCGCGCATTGAAAACATAGTACAGGAGGTGCGCCCATGAGCCATAAAGTAAAACAACTTGTCATCCTCAGCGGTAAAGGTGGCACCGGCAAGACCAGCGTGACCGCGACCTTCGCGCATTTGGCGGCGACCGGAAACCCAACCATGCCCGTCGTTCTAGCCGATGCCGACGTGGACGCCTCGAATCTGGAGTTGGTGCTGAACCCGGCCGTGCAGGAGAAAAACGATTTCAGAGCTGGAGAGGTCGCGATCATCGCCCCTGAAAAGTGCACCGCGTGTGGCGTCTGCGCGGAGGTTTGTCGTTATGATGCGGTCAGAGCACCGAAAAACGGCGATGAAAATTATACCGTAGACCCGATTGATTGTGAGGGCTGCGCCGCGTGCTTCTATCGCTGTCCTGCCAAAGCGATACACATGGAGGAACAGTTGGCGGGCTATTGGTTTCGCTCCGACAGCGACTATGGACCGCTCTATCACGCCGCGCTGCGCCCCGCGCAGGAGAATTCGGGCAAGCTGGTGACGATGGTTAAACAGAACGCGATGTTGCGCGCGATGGAGGATGAGTATGGCTTGGTCATCGTGGATGGCCCGCCGGGCATCGGGTGTCCGGTCATCAGCGCGTCGACCGGCGCGGATTTGGTGCTCATCGTCACGGAGCCGAGCGCGGCGGGCGCGCATGACCTCGACCGCGTGTTGCGTACTGTCGAGCATTTCGGCATTCCGGCGCGCGTCTGTGTGAATAAGGCAGATTTGCACTCCACAGGCACGCGGCAAATCGAACAGTATTGCCATGAGCGCGATGTCGCGGTCGTCGGGCATATTCCGTTTGACATCACCATCACCGAAGCGATGGCACAGGGACAGCCGGTCACGCAATACCGCGCCGATAGTGCTGCCGCCGCCGCGTTGCATGATGTGTGGCGCGAGATGAGAGAAATTATCGCGGGGCTTTGATATCAATAAAGTTGTTCCCTAATAAGTTAGACAGAAAATAGGACGCGGATTTTCGCGGATTAACGCGGATAAATAGCTTAAATCCTGAAAATCCGCGTGAATCCGCGTCCTATATAATTACTTTCCTGTTCAAAACCTTATTTGAGAACAAGTCTAACAGGACTTACGCAACTTCGGGTTATTTTTACCGCCGAGGGCGCGGAGAGCGCAAAGCTTTGGTTACAATTTTTACCTGCTGCATAAATATGACCTTAAATGATGGGATATGAACGCGTATGTGGGAGGCAAAACTATTCCTTTCAGAAATCTCCGCGT
>CAZSIG010000504.1:0-3463 GCA_964606195.1 uncultured Anaerolineales bacterium | reverse complement strand
TCGAGTCCGCGCAATGCATTGGCGATATTCGTAGCGTTAGTCGGAATAGTTTTAATCGTATTCGGAATATGGGGCGCGTTGCGGTATGGTGACTGGTGGTACGATTACAACGACATCGGCAGCGGACCGCCACTTATGGCTATTCTGCCGCTGCTCTTGGGTATTCTCGTCATCATTATTGCCATACTACTATACGAGAACTCCGCGCCTTTGGTACAAACCACCGAAGCCGCGCCTCCACTTGAAGATGGAGTGATCACCATCTATTCCCATGATATAGCTTTGGCGGAACTCGCCGGAATAATGGTGGAAGGCTTGGTGGCGCGGGGCGAATACATCAAGCACTACAAAACGGTATCCCAAATACTGCGCTGCTACCTAGAGGATTTATACGGTATCCCCGCGCCTGACCTGACGACCGCCGAGGTGATAGCCCAAATGACCGCGCAGGGCTTAGTCACTGAACATATTGAGCGCTGTCGTCAATTACTGCGTGAAGCTGATTTGGTCAAATTCGCGCAGTTTCAACCTACTCTCGCTGAGGCGCAAGAGCTAATTCCGCGCGTGCGGGCATTCATCGAATTGACTTCACCCTCCGCGAAGGAACTGTAGCCGCCGGCTTCACGCCCGCGCTGCGCTGCTACGATGTAAATCAGCACCGCCGCGTCGTACTCCTGACTCGCTCGTCGAAATCCCGTCGCGCCACCTCCAACGCGGTGAAATAATGCCCCAGACAAGGCGTGCCCTCTTGATACTCAAACCAGGTCACAAACTCTGTGCGTTCGCCGCGGCGCACTTTACCCAACACAATTTTACCGCTGGCGATCGCTCTGCTCGCTAATATCTCTACGATTTGCATCGGTCAGCCCACCTCCATTTGCTGCGGATTCTCGTTTGTCTACAAGTTGGCGCGCCCGATCAAGCTAATCCCTGATCGCGAATTTATCTATCAATTCATTTCTTATCTTAAGACCGAATTATACCATCAGTTGATTGAATACTCAAGCAGGCAGACTAAGGAGAGTTGTTGGTCGTGCAAGTTGCTCATATGCGCGATGGGGTAGCTGTGTTTATATTACGACCTGAGGTGCAGCGCGAATTTGTGGTGGAGGCGGCTGGCGCGGCACCCGGGGCATATCATAAAGTAGCTGGGCGAATACCTCATTGGATGAGTCAGGCAGTGGTAAATATGGTTGGGCGTGTTTACGAATGGCGAAGACTGGTTCAGTTGAATTTGAGGGGGGTAAGTTTTGACTGATGAAATTTGCGCGGGATTATCCAGGGGGTAGGAAGCCAACCGCTGACCGCGTATAGACTTCCGAAGTTTCGCGTTCATTGTGTTCATTAGCAGTTATTTGCAAGCTGACTGTGCGGATTTACTGTGAACTTGCACAAGTCCTAGATATAGAAACCGGAGTGAAGATAACGTTTGCAGATCGTTATTCAAAAGTTGACAAGTCGTCGAAAATGTGCTATAATGCCGCCAATGTGTTTTGTAATTACAATGTTACGTTGCTATCAAGATTGCGAAGCACAGCCCTCTAATCTCAATACAACCACTGATGAACTATTGCAGCTTTACTATCGCGGGGGTTACAACTCAGCGCGGTTTAGTCGGCTAAATTTGTCACAGAGTTTTTCTTCTATAGAGACGTTTATCGACGCGGAAAGGGTTGTTTGGACAGTGATGACTGAAATTGACCCTAATTCACCTGTTCCCATCTATCACCAACTTAAGCTGACAATCAAAGAGAAAATCGAATCCGGTGAATTCAAGCCCGGCGAGCGTATTCCCACCGAGCAAGAGCTATGTGAACGGTACGTGATCAGTCGTACTCCGGTTCGCCAGGCGCTCAAAGAGTTGACTTATGAAGGCGTCCTGACGCGGCGGCGTAGTTTAGGAACGTTTGTCGCGCCTCCCTTAAAGAAGGATAAACAGCCCGCCACCCCAGTATGCTTGATGGCATCAGATATGCGCTGGGCCACTTTAGTGCGGCGCGCTGCCTCGCAATGGAATCAAAACAATCTTCACCGCCAGGTTGATCTAAAAATAGTCCTCAAAGATCACGACGAACTACATAGCGCCCTCGTAACCGCGGTGGTTGAAGGCACCGCCCCCGACGCGGTGATGATTGATAGCGTCTGGGTCGCGGAGTTCGCCAATGCGGGCTACTTTGTTCCGCTGGATGAACTCGACGCGCAATGGACATATGCCGAATATGCCAATGACCTTTATCCCGCCTTCATCGAATCAAACAAGTTCGAGGAGCATTTTTACGGATTACAGGTCGAGGCGGATCTTTCGCTGCTGTGGTACCGCAGAGACTGGTTCGATGCTGAAGGGCTGTATCCCCCCACTGATTGGAACGATCTCCTAAATATCGCCCAATATTTCAAACGCCCCGATGTACGCGATAAGTACGGTTTGCCCCCCTGGCCCTTTATTTTCCCCGGCAGCCAAGTTGCCGCTGAAGCTACAACCTACAACCTATTACCATTTATATGGTCTGCTGGCGGCAAGGTTATCACCGATGGCTATATAACTCTTAACAACAAAGCTACTTGCGACGCGGTGCAGTTCATTGGTGATTTGGTCAACAAGCACGCGGTTACCCCTCCGGACATTGTAGAGTGGGACTCGGAGGAAACTCCTAGACGGTTAGCGCGCGGTGAAGCGGTGATGTCCCTAGGAGGTAGCTATGAAAGTTTGACCATTTTGGAAAATGGTGATTGGGAGGAGGGCGAATTTTCCCAAATCATTGGATTTTGTAGCCCTCCAGCGGCGCCAGGATGTAAACCTGCTACCGCTGCCGGAGGGGTAAGTCACGCCATTCTGCGACAATCGCGCCATCCCAAGCTCGTAATGGATCTATTAAAACTAGCAGTTGATAAGAAACTAGCCAGCGAGTTTTGCAAATTGACTTTCCAGAATTCGCCGCGTCCCTCTATGCAGAACGTATTCAGCGATGAAGACATTCCCCTATTGGCGGGAACATCGCGCATGTTGAGTTCAGCCCTAGCGCGTCCTTCTACACCAGAATACATGAAAGTTTCAAAGCAATTGCAAAATATGTTCGAGAGCGTTATAACCCAGAGCGATTCGGTGGAGGAAGCAGTAAGACGCGCGGCGGAGGGCATCAGTGCCATTACGGGGTTGCCTCTGCGGTGAATTCGGCATATTTTTACCGCAGAGAACGCCAAGGGCGCGGAATAGCGACATAGAAAAATCTTTTTTCTATCATAAACGGGCATAAACGTTCATTGAAAATCATATTCGCGGCGCGCTTAAAAATTACTTAGAAAACTCCGCGCTCTCGGTGGTAAAATCAAGCTGAAGTTGCATAAGTCCTAACTTTTTTAGTGGCGGTTCATTAGTAACCAGTATAAATATTCACAATAAGGAGAGAAAAAATGGCAAAAGTAACGTATGAACATGTCTACAAGCGGTGGGGCGAGGTCACTG
>CAZSIG010000503.1:0-3471 GCA_964606195.1 uncultured Anaerolineales bacterium | reverse complement strand
ACATGAGGAGATGGATGCAAAGCCACGTATCCCTGCACTACAAGGCGACTAGGCGCGGAGTTTAACGTAGCACATACGAAATGCGCTTCGGCAGGAGATTCGCAGGGGACAAGAATCAAAGTGTGATCTGGCACGATCAATTTCTCGTCAAGATAATCGCTCTCGTGAGTTGATACAACCGCGGCATTGATGCTATGAGCTACTTCGCGCCAAACTACTTTATACGGAGCAAAAGTATATGGCGCGATGTTATACATCGAGTAGAACGGATCCTCAGGTTTGAAATATCTTCTCATGCCGCTTCGACTTCTCAACGTACTCTCAAAGCGTTTCAAGTAGCCATACAGATGGGGATACTCAACTTGCATTCGAGCTTCTTCATATCCCCGGCGCGTTTCAGGGTCCTGTACTGCCAAAATGTATATGTTCGATTCGGCTCTCCATCGTTCAACTTCTCGACCGCGCAATAGAGGATACACCAAATCAGGTTCTACAGCCGCTTGCTCACTAGAAATTTGGCGTCTACCGATATTTTGCAAATTGTCTATCAGCAAAAGTCCATCTGGACGCTTGCCGATTATACTAACCCAATAGATCCCGTTAGCCCAAGTACAA
This sequence comes from uncultured Anaerolineales bacterium, assembly GCA_964606195.1. GTDB lineage: Bacteria > Chloroflexota > Anaerolineae > CAZSIG01 > CAZSIG01 > CAZSIG01. The sequence goes on along the minus strand of CAZSIG010000503.1, from coordinate 2,856 downwards.
CTACCCGCCCGCGCGCGGTATGCCGCCTTGCCAATAACTTTCTGCAACGATTTCAGCGCGGTTTTGCGCGCCGTCATCCAGGGCGAAGTGCGCTTCTTGCGGTTCACCGGCTGGGCATGTAGGTGCGCCCGCGTCGTCTCGCCCATCACCTCCGCCAGCCCCTTGTCAATATCGACGCGGGCGCTGCCCGTGCCCCTTTTCCACAGCGTATAGGGCACCGGATAGCGAATCTTCTGCCCGCGCTGGCAGACCATCACGCTGGTGCGGTTGGTCGCGCCCTCGAACGGTTGCAGATTCGACAGATCATCCACGTGCAGCACGTTCAGATGATCGCCATTTTCGCCCAAGCGAAACCGCCGAAAGCCGTCGCCCGCGCCCTTCGTCTTGAAAATCGTCTGCGTCATCACGAATCCCAGCTTGCCCCGCTCTTTCAGATAATGATCCATCGCCGCGTAGGCAAAGAGCATCGCCAAATCCTTCTTGCCGCCGCCCAGTCGCGCCGCGTGCCCGCGCAGACTGAACAACCCGTAATCGATCCATAGCTGCTTGGTCGCCGCGCGGTATTCATCGCTCAAGCTCTCCCAATTCACCCAGGGCGGATTGCCGACCACGAAATCAAACTTCCCCACGAACACCGGCGCGAAGGCGTTTTTGATGAACCGCGCCCAGATGCCATTGCGCCCCTCGCGCTGCAACGCGAGAAATCGCCGATAGAGCGTATCGAGCGTCCCCTCCGTCGTCGGTTGCTCCATCGTCAACTCGCGGTGGGCGCGTTTCATGAAAAGCTCCGGTTCATACTCGTCGCGCACGCAGCTCTCCAGCAGCGCGGAGAGTTTGCCCATCTCACTCGCCGCGATAGTCTCATCGGGAATATCGAAGTCGCCGACGACGGTGTGCAGGCGATAGCTCTTGCCAAAGATGTCGGTCTGCTCGGTGGGCGTCAAAATGCTGTCACAGAGATAAACGGGCAAGTCGACGGGGGCGCGGCGGTAGCGCAACAGATCGCCCAACGCCAGCAGGTAATTAGTCCGCGCCGCGATGACGCTGAGCGGATTGAGGTCGAAGCCGACGATGTTGTGCAACGCCGCGTCGAGCAGGTCGGCGGGGGGTGTGAGGTGGTCGGCGGCATACTGCCGCATACGACGCAGCGCGAGGGTGAGAAACGTCCCACTGCCGCAGCCGGGGTCGATCAGGCGTTTGTTCGGCTCGCCATCGTATCCCACCTGCATCAATAACCGCTCCGCGAGCCAGTCGGGGGTATAATATTCGCCCAAATCGTGGCGCAGGCTGCGCGGCACCAGGTATTGATAGAGCTTTTTGAGCAGGTCACGCGTGTATTCCGGCTCCAGCGTGCTGGTCGCCGGCTCGAAATCCGCCAGTGTCCGCGCCAGTTCGCGAATCCCATCCGCCACCGCGCTGCCTACAGGCTTCGCACTCGCGTCAGGTCGCGCCCCCCACGCGTCGAGATACCAACTGAAGAAATCGCCCTCCAAAAAATTGTTGATGCCCAACAGCGCGAAAGTGCCGCCGTTCTCCAATTTGGTGAGTTCGGCGCGCAGTTCCGCGTTCGCCATCGCGGGCAGCGCGGGCAGCATAGAACTGACCAGCGCGCCGCCTTGCAGCGAGGCTAACTCCACTGCGAGGAGTTTCATCAGCAGGGCGTAGTATGTATGCACCGCGAAGAAGAGCGGTTTCAATTTCGCCTTGCCTACGGTGCTGTATAGTGCGGCGAGTTCCGGGGCATCCTTTTCCGCCTTGCGCAGTTCCGCCCCGTAGACGATGCCGAAGATGCGGTCCCATTCGGAGAAGAATGTCGCGACGCGGGGATGGTCGTGATAGCTCTGCAACGCGGCGTAGAAGGCGTTCACCAACTTCGGCGCGATGTCCCCGCTCGGTCCACAGGCTTCCGCCAATCCTTCGGGCGTCAATGGCTTACGCGCCAATGAGCGTAGGTAGAGCAGCAGCAGGTCGATGCTCTCGCGTCCCACCGGCACGGGGCCGACTATTTGGAAGCCGCCCGCGTACTCCGCCACGTCGAAAAAGCTGGTCTGGCTGCCGGGGAGCGGCGCGGTGGGAGATTCGCGCTTTCGCTGCGTCGCGGAATAGCGTAGAAACATGATCTGCTGACCATCCAAGCCCACGCCGATCATCTTCTCCAACGCTTCGAGCTGTTTCTCGCGTCCGCCGGCGCGCTTTGCCAGGTCGGTCAAATAACCGGCAAGCTGCTCCGTCAATTTCAGCGGATAGCCGCGCTCTGCCAGCCGTCCCGGACGTTTATACTCGATGACGACATGCCCGTAGACCGCGTCCGCGCTGCCGCTGAGCGTGGTTTTCTCATATTCGGGGGTGATCGTCAACCCTAGTGATTCCTGCGCGCCGCGCAAAGCATGTTCCACACCGACGCGGAGATCCTCTTCGGTGTGTGCTCGTTGCGCGACTTGGTGGATGGTTTGGGCTAGAGATTCGGTGAATACATCGTTAGAAATCATATTCTTTCAACTGTTTTAGGACTTACGCAGCTTTGGGGCATTTTTTACCGTCGAGGACGCGGAGTGCGCAGAGTTTCAACTATCGTTTTTACCTTCTGGTAAATATGGCTTAAGATGATTGCGTATGACCGCGTATGCCCCTGGGTGTCTAAGTATTATGTACACATTATGAAAGAAACTTAATTACGCCCTACATGGCTCTCAGCCCCCGTCCCCGGGGGCGTTATGGAATAGGACGATACTTTTGCCTCAGCCGCCCCCGCGACGGGGGCTTAGAGCGAAATTAAAGTACTCTATTTCTTTCACCGTATCGCTCTCACCGCGCTCTACTAGCACGATAAACCTGACAGTTTCAAATTACCATTTC
>CAZSIG010000502.1:0-3475 GCA_964606195.1 uncultured Anaerolineales bacterium | reverse complement strand
CCCCTTTGGGGAGCACCCATACGGGTAGGCTTCGCGCAGGGTTAGGGTGAGGGGGAACTTCGCGGAGTATTTAGTACTTCGCCTCGCGGTGAATATAGAATTACCTCGTGATCTGGGGCGCGTCCCCGACGCGGGGACGCTGCCGCCCGCCTGGTGTGGACTTACGTTGACTTGGGGCGCGGAATCTACCCTCACCCCAACCCCTCTCCCTGAAAGGGAGAGGGGCATTTGTTCCCTCTCCCCTTTGGGGAGCACCCATACGGGTAGGCTTCGCGCAGGGTTAGGGTGAGGGGGGACTTCGCGGAGTATTCAGTACTTCGCCTCACAGCGAATATAGAATTGCCTCATGACCTGGGGCGCGTCCCCGGCGCGGGGAGGATGCCGCCCGCCTGGTGCGGGCGGATTAGGGGGCGTAGATAAAACTTTAGGGCGCAATCCCCATTGCGCCACATAGAAAATGAAGCCCCCGCGGACGGGGGCTTGGAGCGATAGGGCGCGGTGCGTCGCACCTTTGCCCCGTCTTTGTTTTTTGTTTGACTTTGAGCTATAATTAACGCATAGGGCAGCGGAGCCCTATAAAAAAATCACAACGTAGTGAAGAAAAGGGAGGCGAAGATGCACGAAGAGATAATTTTTTCTGGCTTTGGAGGGCAGGGCGCGCTCTTTGCCGGGCAGTTGTTGACCTACGCGGGGCTGGAGGATGGGCAGCAGGTTACTTGGATCCCCTCTTACGGTCCCGAGATGCGCGGCGGTACCGCGCACTGCACGGTGATAATCTCCGATGAGCCGATTGGCTCGCCGATTATTCGTAACCCCTCCATCGCGGTGGTTCTCAATCCCCCCTCGTTGGAAAAATATGAACCGTTGATGGTGCCCGGCGGATTGTTGATAATCAACAGTTCGCTGGTGTCGCGTGAGACGAAGCGCACCGACATAGATGTGCTGCGGATACCCGCGAATAATCTGGCTGATGAACTGGGCAACGCCAAGATGGCTAACGTGGTGTTGCTGGGCGCGCTGCTGGCGAAACGCCCGCTGATGTCGCTGGAGACGATTGATAGAATATTGGACGAACATCTGACCGGCAAGAAGAAGCAGTTCATCGAGCCGAATAAACGCGCCCTACGGCGCGGTCACGAGTATGCGCGAAAAAATTATAGTTAATTATCTTGAAAATAGCCAGAACTTGTGTAAGCTGTGTAATGATTAACCGCAGAGGACGCAAAGGACGCGGAGAGGGACAAAAAAATCTGTTCTCGCTGACACACACGACCATAAACGTTCATTAAGAGTCATATTGGCAGTACGATAAAAACTATCTGGAAAACTCTGCGCTCTCCGCGCCCTCGGCGGTGAAATTATTCTGGATTTACCTAAGTTCTATAGTCTGAGACGTAAGTTTCAGTTTGTGATTAGGAGAGAGAAATTATGGATAAAGTATTAATTTTTGATGCTACGCTTTATGGTGGCGGGCAATCGCCCGGCGCGTATCTCAATATCGAGGAGAAGTTAGAGATCGCGTGGGAGTTGCAGAAATTGGACGTGGACGTGCTGCAAGCGGGCTTTCCGATAGCTTCTCCGAGCGATTTTAAGGCGGTGCAACGCATCGCGGAGGAGGTTAGCGATTGCACGGTTTGCGCGCTGGCGCGCGCCCGCGAGGAGGATATCGACGTGGCGGCTGCCGCGCTCAAGAAGGCGGCGCACCCGCGCATTCAGGTCGGTTTGGGCGTGTCCGATTCCTACGTCAATGGCAAACTCAAAATCACCCACGACGAGGCATTGAACATCGGCGTCAACGCGGTCAAGTATGCCAAACGCTACGTGGAGGATGTGCAGTATTACGCCGCCGACGCCTGCCGCGCCGACCGCGCCTATCTCTACCGCGTGCTGGAGGCGGTCATCGACGCGGGGGTGACGGTGGTCAATATCCCCGACGCGATTGGGTTTTATACCCCGAACGAGTGGGGAGAGCTAGTCCGCGACATTCGGGAGAACGTTCCCAACATAGATAAGGTCATCGTCTCGGTGCATTGCCACAACGATTTGGGCATGGCGACCGCGAACACGCTGGAGGCGATTGCCAACGGGGCGCGGCAGGCGGAATGCGCGATAAATGGTATCGGCGAGCGCACCGGCAACGCGCCGCTGGAAGAGGTGGTGATGGCGTTGTACGCGCGCCGCGAGACGCTGGATGTGGAGACGAACATCAATTCCAAGTTCATCTATCCCGCCAGCCGCGTGGTCAGCAACATGACCGGCTTGCAGGTACAGGCGCACAAGGCGATTGTGGGGTCTAACGCGTTCAAGCACACCTCCGGCATCTACGAGAATGGCGTGTTGAAGGGACAGCGCGAGGATGAGGTAATAGACCCGACCGACATAGGGATTTTAGAAGCGGAGATAGTGCTCTCGGCGCGGTCCAGCCGCGAGGCGGTGCAGCGGCGTCTGACGGAGTTGGGATACCGCCTCAACGCCCGCGAATTCGAGCAGGTCTATCAGCGGTTCAAGGTGGTGGCGAAGAAGAAGGCGGAGGTGGAAGACCGCGATTTAGAGGCTATCGTCACCGGCGAGACTTCGGTATTCCTGACCGAAACCTACGAATTGCTGCACGCGCAAGTCACGGTGGGCACCGATTGTGTGCCGATGGCTGCCGTTTGTCTGCGCGGCGCGGATATGGTGGAGAGGTGGGCGACCAGCTCCGGAAATGGCCCCGTCAGCGCGTTGTACAACGCCATAGATGACATTGTGCGGCAGGATAACGAGTTATTGGAGTACGCGGTGCAGGCGATGACTGAGGGCTTGGATGCGTTGGGCAAGGTGACGGTACGCCTCGCGGGGTATGTGCCGGTCAGCGCGGAGGGGGAGACGGAGCAGCGCGTCTTTATCGGGCGCGGCGCGGATACGGATATTCTCGTGGCGAGCACGAAGGCGTATCTGTTCGCGTTAAATCGGCTCATCGCGGCGCAGCAGGCGGTCAAGAAGCAGGATGTAATCACCAAAGAGGTTCAAGAATCGGTGGATGCCATGCACGAACATCTCGGCGCGGCGCAGTCTGACCCGTGGGGTTGGGGCGTCATTCGCAACGAGGGGTTGTTGTAGCAGCGGTATAGGGATACCGCCCTGGAGTCGCGCGTCCTAGAGGGCGCAATCCCCATTGCGCCAGTTTATTTTCGGAGTAGGGTTCATGAGTATGGCTCTCTACCAATGAACGAAAATCATCCTCACCCCCAGCCCCCATATCCGTCAACTTAAGCGCAGACCGCGTCCATACCTGCGCTCTAAGCCCCCGTCCCCGGGGGCGTTTAGGAATAGGGCGATGCTTGAGGCTTAGCCGCCCCCGAGACGGGGGCTTGGAGCGAGCTGATAAGCCGCCTCCGCGCTTGAAATTTATGTCGCCCTAAAATTAAGTTGACGCATATGCCCCCAGCCCCTGCGCGCAGCCTACTCGAAGGAGTGCTCCCTTACAGGGAGAGGG
>CAZSIG010000501.1:0-3479 GCA_964606195.1 uncultured Anaerolineales bacterium | reverse complement strand
GCTGCCGTCGCCGAAGCGTACCACCAAGCCGACGCGGTTTGGTGATTGCGCGACGACAGGGTACGTGGTAGATAACGCGGTCAATAAAACCACTAGTATAAAACAAATTTTTTTCATATTTCCCTTCCCTTTCTCTGTCGAATACTGCTGCGTAAGGTAGGGCAGGTTTCTTACCTGCCGTATCCATACTTAGGATCGCGAATTAAATAACTTATTCACTTGGCGCGGTCAGCGCAGGCGTAAAGCCTGCGGCTACATTGTAGGCGCACCCTTTATGGGTGCGCTTAGACGGCAATGAACGCGTATGAAGACTATTAACGAGCCATCCTAGCGCGCGCCAGCCCTGAACCGCGTAAGTTATTTAATTCTCATTCCTTACCCCAAACGGCGGCTATGGAAAGCCGCCCTACAGGCCACTTTATTCGCGCCCCCCGCAAAATTTCAGAGCCTTTAATTTTTGAGGCTCTACTAGATGGGATTTACATAGTTCTCAGACTTCCGAAGTCTTGGAGACTTCGGAAGTCTCAGTATAAGTCCTACTAGAATTTTAGCAATGCTGGCAGATAAACCGCGCTGAAGGAGTATGTGCGCGTCTGTTGCGCCGAGTTCAACAGCGTGCCGTCCGCGTCCTCGTAGCTGACTTGTACCTCATACGCGCCAAGCGATAATCCCGACTTGCTCCAGACAAAGGCGTTGTGAGTTCGCGTCATTCGCTCGGCTGGAGCCCACTCGTGTTGCTCATCGGCGACGCGGTAGGTAATCTCCGCGCGGGCATCCGCGTCGACATCGTGCGCGTACCGCGCCGTGACGGAGAGGGTAGAGTTTGGCGCATCGAAACTCGCGGCCACATCGCCAATTGCCAGCTTGTTGATAGGTGGCAGCGGCTTGCCCAGCAGCGCGGGAATCGCCTGAATGGTGGTCAACATCGTGTCCGCATTGCCCGCCCCCGCTTCGACATTATATTCGAAATATCCCGCGTCGTCTTGCAACGACAGTAGGTAATCTATCGGATTATTGCCATTCTTAGTCCACGCCGCGCTGGTAGGAGATTGCCCCAACGCGTAGATCGCTTGGATCACCCACGCGGTGGAATTGGAGTTGGGTTGCGAGAGGAGATCGCTGCTGGCGAAACCGCCGTTGTCATGTTGATAGCTCTTTAGAAAATTGGTCGCGCTGATGAACGCGGTAGATGTCGCTGGTTCGCCCGCCGCGACCAGTGCCTCTATCGCGATGGTCGTCACATCCACGTCTGGCGGCGCGGTGATTGACCAAGGCCAGCCCCCTTCGGCAGTTTGGTACTCTTTCAATTTTTGTACCGCCGCGTCCGGTATCGGCTGTCCCAACGCGGAGATCGCGAGCATTGACCAGCATTGATCGAGCGGCTTGCCCTCCAGACCGTATATTCCTGTAGCACTATCATAATATTCACGCGTCAGCCGTGCCTTTAGATCTACTCCGCCAAAATCGGTGGGGTCTTCCCCCGCTAACGCGATCGCCATAAGCATGTGCGCGGTGCCCGAGGTCTCCCACACTAACTCATCAGTCTGGGTGACCACTTGCGGCTCTAAATAAGCGAGTGCATCTTGAATCGCGGTTTGCGTCCAAGGATATTGCTCCGTCCCAGCGATGGCGAGCGTCCATATCGCCTGATTGGTAGTGACGTAAGTTCCCAACGAGCCGAGAAAACTACCATTATCCTGCTGTTGCCCGCGCAGCCACTCCAGCGCATCACGCGCCGCGTCATCGGAAACCGCGCTGGGTGAGAGCGGTAGGGCTTTCTCAAAGTCGGCGAACCTCCCGCAGGTTGGGACACCAGCGCTTTGCTCCAGCGCGGTTACGGCTGTAGAACGATACATTTGGTCAGGAAAATCAAACCTGCGGGAGGTTTTGGCGGCGCGGTTGGTACTTTGAGAAGCCCTAGAGAGCGGCGGTGCATCGGCGCGGGCTATGCGCGCGGTAGATAAACCACTTATCAACAAACTTATCAGTGTAATTTTGATTATTACAGATTTCATCATTCACCATCTACCAAAAAAATATGGGTCTCTGGGATTTCGGGGGGTACAAGGGAAAATCTGCCACTAATTTCACGAATTTTCACTGATTTTGTGCTTATTTGTGCCAATTAGGGCAATTCGTGGCAAAAAATAAACCGCGTGTTAAGCTGACCCCGTAAATTCCCAAAGAGCCAAAAATATGAGGTAGGTAGGGCAAGTTTCCCTACCTGCCGTATCCGCGATTACCTCGAACGGCGGCTATGGAAAGCCGCCCTACAGGTCACTTGCCATGCAAACGCCCCGGCAAACAGCACCAGCACCACCGCGCCGCCCCAAAAAGTAAGCGCGGGGACGTGCTGCATCGGGGTCTCGAACAATGCCCAATCGGAGAACGCGGTGACGTTGTGCATGGTGATAACACGCGCAGGCAGATTGACTTCGGTATCGGTATATGGCTGCCACTCGGCTCTCTCGCGGCGATACGCTTCCACATTGCCTCCGTTATAGTTAGTACTCGCGGAGAAATCGAGAGCCACATCAGCGGAGAAATTCGCCGCGTCAGTGGAAAACTGCCAGTGTGGAGATAGCGCGGTTTTACCCGACGGCATTTCGCCCAATCCGGGCGCGAAATCGTATTGGCGCGTCTCCACGAATGATGCCTCCACCGCCATGTCGAATTCCATGATTACGCCAGTATCGGTGAAAACGAGCGGGGTATTGAGTGCTAAAGTGTTGATAACCTCTCGCGGCGGTGGGCTTTGGGCGCAAATCGTCTCGAAATCTATCAGCGGTGGTTCTGCGCCGCCAGTGGGACTCCCCGCGCCCCATGCCCATCCATCAACAGCGCCATTTTGTATCGCGTAACCGCCCGCACCTGCCAGAGAGTACTCCCAAGCGTCATCTTTCAAATGCCAGTAAATCCAATAGGTGCAAGTGGGACCGCCGGGACACTGACAGAAGCATGGCTGTGAGGGATAATCACAACCGCTGTACTCGATTTGGCAAACTGTCCCGCCCATGCCCGCGCCGCTCTCATAGATTATATCCAAACCTGACCGCGCCAGCAACTCAAAACCGGTAATCTCTGCTTCGGTGAATTCGACGCACCGCGTCTCTACATGCCCATCCTCAAATTGCACCACAAGCCCGGCGCGGGATGGAGCATCCGCCGCGACCGGGCAAGTGATGATAATCAACGATATAAACAAACTTATTAGTGCAATTTTCACAATCTTAGTTTTCATCATGCTATAAACTCGCGTTGGGGCAATCCACTGGATTGCCCCAACGAAGAAATCAGTTATTGGCGTTTACGCCAAGCAATTGCTACTCCTAGTACCGCGACCGCGAGCGCGCCGCCCCACATGGTAAACGCGGGGGTAGCCTGCGCGGGGTCTTGTACTCCGGACAGCGCGTTGGCTGACTGTGCGGTGGTCATCACATAATCGGGAGTCCAGCCCAATGATGAATCATCACTGCTGT